>CAMWWA010000088.1 GCA_947177825.1 uncultured Clostridia bacterium | reverse complement strand
GCGAGCGCGTTCCGCGAATCGTGAACGGAAAGCAGTTCTCTTCGCCGTGAAAAACGAATTGCGCGCCCGCACTTTTAAGCGCGCCGATAAGCGCCGCCTGGGGGCGCTTTTGCATCTGCTCGGACGAGGTCAGCTTGAACTCCCCTTCGCAAAAGGCAAGCATGGCGGTTATAAACCTTGCCGCCGTGCCCGCGCTGCCCACGTAAACCTCGCCGCTTTTAACGGGAAGCTTGCCGCCGCAGCCGCGCACTTTAACCGTAGTGCCCTCCACGCTTACGCCTATGCCCAGCGCCTTGACGGCGTTTAAAAATGTTGCGCAGTCGTCCGAAAGCTGCGCGCCGTAAAGCGTGCTTTCGCCCTCCGCCAGCGCGGCAATAAGCAACGCGCGCGCCGTAATGCTCTTCGAACCGGGCACACGCACCGCCGCACTCTTATTCTTAATTTTGCCGTAAATGCTTTTTACCTGATAGTCCATTATTTTCTTCGCCTCAGTATGTCGCCTGCGGAAAGGTCGTAAGGGCAGTTTACCGTGTAGTGTTCCTGCACCAGCTTGCAGTCGTCCGTATCCTCGCCCGCGCTGTTTTTCGCGCGCTCCACCTTGAACGCCTTCCCGAAATTTTCGGTAGGCGAAAGCACTTCCAGAGTATCGCCGACTTTAAACCGTCCGCGCATTTCCACGGTTGCAACGCCGTTGCCGCCCGCAAGCACGTTGGCTATATAGTCGCAGTCGCCCTTCGCCTGGCTGTCCGAATAGTTGACCGTCGCGCGGTTTTCGCCCAGCATGTACGCGGTGGTGTAGTCGCGGTGCGCGGCGGTTGTCAGCTCGCGCTCGATAACCCCGTTATAACCGCCGTCCAGGCACCTGCGGTAGGCGTTAATTACGGTTGCAAGGTAATATTCGCTCTTCATGCGCCCCTCGATTTTAAAGGAGCAAACGCCCGCCTCCGCCATCTCGTTAAGGTGCGCGGACATATTCAAATCCTTGCTGTTGAAAATGTACGTGCCGCGTTCGTCCTCTTCCAGCGCAAGCTCGCCGCTCTCCGCGCCCAGGTCGTGCTTTTTGACCGTGTAGTTCCACCTGCACGCCTGTACGCACTCGCCGCGGTTGGAAGGTCTGCCCGACAGGTAGTCGGACAACAGGCACCTGCCCGAATAGGAAATGCACATTGCGCCGTGCACGAACGCTTCCAGCTCGATATCGGGCACGAACTCGTGAATTTCTTTTATTTCGTTAAGCGAGAGTTCGCGCGCCAGAATCGCACGCGTTGCCCCCTGCTCCTTCCAGAATTTTACGGCGTATTTGTTGGTTAAGTTCGCCTGCGTGGAGATATGCACGGCAAGGTTCGGCGCCGCCTTTTTTGCCGCGTAAAACACGCCGCTGTCCGAAATTATAGCCGCGTCCACGCCTATTTCGTGTACGTACTTAAAGTAGTCCGAAAGCGCGGAAAAGTCCGCATTGCGCGCAAAGATATTTGCGGTTACGTACACCTTTTTGCCGAGGGAATGCGCAAGGCTTACCGCGTTTTTAAGCTCGTCCGCGTCGAAATTATCGGCAAACGAGCGAAGTGAAAACGCCTTGCCGCCTATGTAAGCCGCGTCCGCCCCGAAGTAAAACGCCGTTTTAAGTTTTGAAAAACCGCCCGCAGGCGCAAGCAATTCAACCTTCATTTGTTCACCTTTATTTCTTCACGCTCAACGCAACGCCGTTGCCGATATCCACAATAACCGTATATAAATCGGCATCGTTCGTCACGGCGGTAATATATTCGCGGATATGTTCGACAAGCATTTTGCGCTTTTTCGGCGTTTCTCGCTCACCGTTCACCCAGCCGTACAAGAGCACGTCGTCGGCAAACAGCGTGCCGCCCTTTTTTAAAAGCCGCTTCATCTGCGGCAGATATTTTACGTACTGAACCTTTGGTCCGTCCAGAAAAATAAAATCGTATTCCCCTTTGAGCGTAGGCAGCACCTCCGCCGCGTCGCCGCGGATAACGGTTGCCATTTCACTCATATGCGCCCTGGCGAAATTGTCCTCCGCCTCCGTCGCAAAACCGGGATTGAGCTCGATTGTTGTCAGGTGCGCCGCGGTGCATTGCTCCAGTATACATATGCCCGAAACGCCAATTGCCGTCCCGATTTCCAGGATATTTTGCGGCTTTGCCATAAGTGCGCAGGTGCAAAGATAAGCAAGCGTTTCGTCGGACGATACGGGAATGCCGCGCCCGAACGCATTTTGCCTGATTTTTTGCACCAAGTCGGAAAAATTAAACTTGTTTAAACTTATGGTCCTGCTCTCCCTCTCGGGCGCGCTTGTGTCGTTATGCGCGTAAGTAAAATTATTTGTATCTTCGTTCATATGCGTTAAAGCTCAACTACAACAGGCACGACCATAGGCGATTGTTTTGTTTTTTTCTGTAAGTAATTGCGAAGCGATTTTTTGATTATGCGCTTCAACTCGTCCACCGTACCCGTCGACAAATCGTAGCCCGAAATGGCGCGGTTTATCACCTCGCGCATTTCCCTGTTGTAGTCGTGGTGGAAATCGAACACGAAGCCGCGCGAATTGATAGCGGGTTCGCCTATCACCTCTCCGCCCGAAACGGCAACCGAAACGATAAACAACCCCTCGGCGGCAAGCTGGCGCCTGTCCTGCATAACGACGGAAGCCTTCTCGTCCTCTATGCCCTCGCCGTCGATAAGGCGCGAGCCCGCAGGCACGTCCGCAAGCCTCTTGATATACTTGCTTGTCACTTCCAGACAGTTGCCAATGTCGGCAAGGAAGATATTGCGCTCGTCCATGCCCAGGCTCTGCGCAAGCTGGGAGTGCTTTTTAAGGTGCCTGTATTCGCCGTGCACGGGCACGAAAAATTTGGGCTTTAAAAGGGTGTGCATAATTTTATGCTCTTCCTGACACGCGTGCCCCGAAACGTGAATGTTTTCCAGACTCTCGTATACGACGTCGGCGCCCAGGTGATAGAGCTTGTTTATAACCCCGTAAACGCCCCTTTCGTTGCCGGGAATGGGCGAAGCGGAAATAATTATGGTGTCGTTCGCGCCAACCGTAATTGCGGGATTTTCGCCGTTGGACATACGCGTAAGCGCGCTCATCGGCTCGCCTTGGCTGCCCGTGCAGACTATAATAATTTCGTCGTCGCGCAAGTTTTTGGTCTTGGAAATATCGACCAGAACGCCGTCGGGGAAGGACATTTCGCCTATCTTTTCAGCCGCCTCCACGACGTTTAACATACTTCTGCCGTTGAGCGCAACCTTTCTTTTGTATTTAACCGCCAAGTCTATAATCTGCTGCAGCCTGTGCACGTTGGAAGCAAAGGTTGCGATTATTATGCGGCGCGACGAATTTTCGTCAAACAGCCTGTCCAGAGTCTGCCCGACCACCGTTTCGCTCATGGTAAAGCCCGGGCGCTCGATATTGGTGCTTTCGCCCATATACAGCAGAACGCCCCTGCCGCCAATGTCGGCAATGGATTTCAAATCAATGGGCTCGCCCGCGACGGGGGTTAAGTCTATTTTGTAGTCGCCGCTGTGGAAGATTACGCCCTGCGGCGTGTGTATGCACAGCGCAACCGCGCCTGCAATGGAGTGGTTGACGTTGATAAAATCGACCTTGAAGCACCCTGCCTGATAGCTTTCGCCCGGGGCGATTACCCTCTCCTTGACGTCGTTTAAACGGTGCTCCCTCAGCTTGTTATCTACGAGCGCAAGCGTAAGCTTGGTTGCCACGACGGGCACGTTTACTTCCTTTAAAAGGTAGGGCACGCCGCCTATGTGGTCCTCGTGACCGTGGGTTAAAAACAGTGCGCGCAGCTTCTTTCTGTTCTCGACAAGGTAAGTGATATCGGGCGCAACCAGGTCGATGCCGGGGTTTTCCTCGGTGGGGAAAATTATGCCCGCGTCGATTATTATAATATCGTCGCCGCACTCAAGCGCGGTCATATTTTTGCCTATCTCGCCCACGCCGCCCAAAAATACTATTTTTACCGCGTTTTTGGGAGACTTATTCTCCCTGCGCGGCTTTTGGTTTTTAGGTCTGCGCTGACGGGTATTTTCCGCCGCGGCGCTTTTCACGGCGGCGTCTTTTCCGCGCGGCTTCTTGCCACCGCGCTTGTTAATACTTTCTCTTTCCATTAAAAATTTTCCTTGAAATCGCTTAGCGCAACAGCAAAAAGCTTTGCGTTAATTCAAAAGGGGGTCTTGATTGCCAACCCCCTTCTTTAATCTTTTGTGTGATAAAATTGTCCGTTAAGACGGTCAGGATTTACGAACGTCCTTTACAAGACCGTCTTCGATAAGTTCTTCGATTGTTTCGTAAGGATACATCGCCGCGTAATCGCGCTCCGCAATTACGTGCTTTTCGCCGTTGCGCTTTGCAAGCATTTCGTCGATAAGCCTTATAGCCTTCTTAACGCCCAGCGCGCTCTTGATTTTTACCATCATAGGCGTGCCGCGCATGGACTTGTTGTCCGAAACGTCGGCGTGGTGGTAAACCGAGGTTGCGTATTCGTCGGGGTCGAGTGCGAGATACAGGCACAGCGTCTTGCCGCGGATTTTGAATCTTGCAATAGTCTCCCTGCCCTTATTGAAACGTTCTGCCGCCCAGGCAACGTTGGAGTTTACTTTCTTATAGGAAAGCAGCGCCGTCTTTACCTGACCGTAATAAGCCTTCTGGTCGTCCGTTCCCTGAATAATTCTAGCGATGAACGAACGGTTGTACTTCATCATGTTCGCGAAGTCTATGCCGCCGAAGCTGCCTTCCATACCGTCGGGCATAATCTCGTCGTCGGTGAGGTTTTCGTCGATTTCTTCAACCAGCTCCTCTATGGCGTCCGCCTCTTCCTCGGGCTCTTCTTCAGCCTCTTCTTCCTCGACGGGTTCTTCAACGACTTCCTCAACAGGCTCTTCTACTACTTCTTCAACGACTTCTTCGGGCTCTTCCTCAACGACTTCCTCTTCGGGCTCTTCCTCGCCGACGAGGTCGCTTACGGTTACGAGCTCTTCCTCGACAACCTCTTCCTCTTCTTCCTCGATTTCTTCAACCGCTTCCGCAGCTGCGGTTTCGGCAACGCCGGAGGCAACCACAATGCCGCTCAAAAGCATTTCCTTGATTTCCGCAACGTCCTCGTCAATCTTGTCGAAGCGCTTGCCGTACTCTTCTTCGAGCTTAGCGTAACGCTCGTCGTTCTCCTTGGTAATCTCTTCGGAGATGCTCTCGGTTATGCGGTTCAGACCTTCCTCGTCAATAACTATATCGTAATCGTTGTTCTCCTGGCTCTCCACGATTCTTTCGGAAACGGAATCCGCAATTCCTTCGTTGTCGATAACCAGTTTTTCGCTGACCGCATTCGCAATGCCTTCGCTGTCGATGACGGGCGTCAAGGGCAGAGCGGGAATTATGCCGGCTATTACCTTATCGGCAATGTCAGCGCTGTCAATTTCGGGCATATAGTTGGAAAGCACGGCAGCCGCCTTGTCCGCA
>CAMWWA010000087.1 GCA_947177825.1 uncultured Clostridia bacterium | reverse complement strand
GTATTGTAATAATGGAATTGCCGTGATAAAATATAGATGCCTAATATTTCGAATATGGAAAAGTGTATACCGCTTTTCCGCGTTGTTTCCGTATTTTTTATGTACGGCTTCTTTGCTGTACAACTATTTACGGCGGCACAAAATTAAATTATTATCTATTAGTGCTTCATACGGCGCTTTGTACCCGTTTCCACTAATAGATAATTTAATAACCCTAGTGTCATTACATACCTGTTGGAAACATTCGAAGTATTAGGCAACTGTTGAAGGGGTACTTAGTTGCGGGCAACCTTTAACGGTTGCCCTTATTTTTTTAGCCCGCAAAAGGGAGTACGGTTTATGAAAATTAAACGTAAAACTTTTGTAGGAGGAATATTAGCAACGCTGTGCGCGTGCACTGCGCTCACTTTCGGCGCGGTGTTTACCTCGTCTGCAAAAACCGCAAGTGCCTACGATATAAATAATATGCCCGCGGGCACTGATGTGATTGGTAACATATTCAATTCCGACAACGGTAAATTCAACAGAGTCAATCTTGATAGACTTGCCAAAAAAGTGAGCGGTTTTTCTAATATAGATGATATGGTATCGGCAGCTGAAAACGGAACCATAAAGAAGTCGTCAGATTTCGGTGAGACTGTGGTTAATTTCGGTGAATATACCTATAATGGTGACACACGGGAACTTGCTTGGATACCTGCATATCTTTCAAAGTCGGGTGACGATGCAATTCTTACTCTGTGGCTTGCAACGTCAGATCATTATCGCAGCAGTAATCGTATTTCTGATCAGGAAACAGCTCTCTTTTCAGACGGCACTTATAATGGTAGCGCTAGTACGACACCACCTTGCAATATGTATGGGACGAGTTATATGCGCGCCGTTGTTCTCAACAACGGCGGTACTTACTATGGTTCATTCGGTAATAATAATAACAAAGTTACTCCTAAAGCGAACAGTTATACGGCTACAAGTGACGGTACGAATAAATTTGAAATGTATACCACAGGTGTTTTGAAAGACTACATAGTAACACCGAGTAATGTTGGTTGGCAAACAGCTGAAAATTATCATAAAAATGATCTGGCATATACGGGTAATACGAATTATAGCTCGCATTCGTTATATAAAGCTTGGCAAAACGATAAGCTTTGGCTTCCAAGCGTATATGAAGTCGATGACAGAACGTTAACAGCTAATAAAAAAGATGACAATCATACTTTTAACGGCGGTTTATGGGACGTTTCGGCAACTAAAGCAGTATCTACACTTTCGGATGATAATACGATTAATAATTCGTGGACACGAAACGCTTCAGCTAATAATTATAGTTCTGTAATCTGCATTAACGGTACCGAAATTAAACAGCCCGGCGCGAATGGCACTAGGGCTGTAAGACCTGCACTTCATTTGAATTTGAGTGCCGCAGCTGAAGACGCAGTTGTTAACAAGCCGAAGGATATAAACAATCTTATATATGACGGTAACAGTAAATGGATAGACAATTTGACCGGAACGGATAAACCTGATTGGCTTGACTTGGACGTTTACGATGATACCGATTATATTTCTCTTAAATCAATAGAGTATACGGATTGCAGCGGAACAGCTAAAGGTACGGTCGCCAAAACCGCCGTTAAAAATGCGGGTAAATATAAAGTAACTTTGACTCTTGCAAAGGACTATATATGGGAAGACGAGTCTACAAATGGCGGCGACAAAACTTTTACAATAACCGTAAAGCAAGCCGAGCTGAAATACAGCTGGAAGAACGACGCTTCAATGACGGGCGATTCGTGGGCGGTAGATTTCGATAAAGCGTTTATAGACGGCAATCCCGCAACGGCAAACGCGCCTTGGGTATATCTCGATTACACGCTTTTGGATGGTGATTCCGCCAAGGATACCGATACGTCGGGTGGTGCAGGCGGCACTATAGCGGACAACAAATATCCGTATGTAGTCTTAAAGTTTGTTGAAAAGGTCAACGCCTACGGCGATACCGCCATAACTGTAGATAACGTGCGCACGCGCATTACCAACACAAAGGGCACAAATTACCCCAAGGAAGCGCAGACATATACGGTCACTTTCGAGGATAAGAATGCGGCTACGAGCAACTATAAGCTTGTGCCCGACACAGGTGAAAGCGCGTCGCGCGACTATACCATAAACAAAAAGAAGATTACCGCCCCCGCAAAGCTTGCGGCGCTGGAATATACCGGTGCGGAGCAGTCGTTCACCGTAGCGCAGTACGACAGCGATTATATGGAGTACGGCACGCTTTCGGGCACGACCTTTACGGCGGCTTCCGCGCCTACCGATATGACCGCCGACACGACGAACGGTCTTGTCTTAAAGGCGACCAAAGCCGGCAAGTACAAGGTTGCTTACAGACCTATCGTATCGCAGGACAGCAACGGTAACGACGTTATCCGCAACTACGAGTGGCAGACCAACGCGACGGGCAGTAAAATTTATGAAGTTGAGTACGAAATTAAGCCTAAAGCTCTTGAATTCGACTTTGCTTCGAGTGCGGACAACGGCTCGTTCACTATCAAGACGGACACGACGGGCAAGGTTACCGTAAGTTACAAGACGGGCAAGGGACCTATCGAGGACGACTTAGGCGTTGCCGAAGCGGTAGAGGCGGAGATATTCGTTTACTACAACAAGGACGGCGATGCAACAGCAGTGGTCAACCCCGGCACTACGTGGAACGAAATTTCGTTTGCCGACCTCAAGGATAAGACGGGCACGCACACTTCGGGTGAATACACCATAGGCGTGCGTTTGAAGAGCGGCGTGGAGGCAAACAAAAACTACACCATTGACACGACCGCGGCGGCGACCTACACCAAGGGCATTACCATTAACGCGGGCGAGGCGAGCATTGACGATATGAAGCTGTCTTTCAAGGACAGCACTATGGGCACGAACGACCCGTTGCAGGGTTTGCCCGTTACGGACGAAACCGCAGGCACCAAGAATTTGCAGTTCAGTATCGGTGCGGACGGCAACCCCGTTGCGTATTTCCCCCAGCTTGATTTCGACGGTTCGATTTTCGAAATTGACGGTACGCCTACCTATACCTATGCGGACGGCAGCACGCCCTCGTTTGCAGGCGGTCTGACCAAGGCAGGCAAGGTAACCGTTACCGTAAAGATTAAAATCAAGGCAAGCGAGCAGGCGACCAACAAAATGCCTGCAAGCTATACGGGCAGCAAGTTTGCAAGCTACACCAAGAACAGCGACACCGAAGCAACGGTTACTTTTGAGTATACCATTGACAAGATGGAAATCGACACCTCGGTGTTCAAGCTTCAGTACAGCTACGACAAAATCAACTGGAAAAACTTTGCAACTTCGGACAACAAGGTGGAGTATGCAAAGCAGACCATATACGTGCGCGTTGACCCGACCAGCCTCGTGCCCGTAAGCGCAGGCATAAGCGTCAAGTTTGCCGGCAAGGATTATGCGGAGGGCAAGAACAAGGGCACGTACACCGCAGGCGCGAATTTCACGCTTACGGACAGCGATAACTTTAAGATAACCGACGCGTCGTACGCCTGGGAAATTACCAACAAGCAGATAAACGTTACCAACTGGGTGCCCGGTGATTTCAATATCGGCGGTGTGGATTATATCGGCGAAATTATGGTCATAAACGGTCACAAGGACCTTTACGATTCGGGCGTTATCGAGTACGTTTACGAGTGGCACGACATGGAAGGCAACAGCGGCACGGGCACGGGCGAAGACGAGCTTGCAAAAATATTCGCGGTTGCAAGCCCCACCAACCAGGTGACCGTGAAGGCAACCGTGCAGTTGAAGGCAGGTATGTCGTCCACGTACGATTTGACGGGCACAAACCTGACCTCGCAGGAGTTCTACGTGGGCGCGGCAAAGGAAACGGCAACCATAAGCAATGCGGGCAGTGCGGAGTACGGCAGCGTGAACGAAAGCGCGTTCGGCGTTAAGGTGGTGGCGGACGGCGAAAACCTGCCTGCAACCAATCCGCTTACGCAGGCGCTGCTTTACGAAGTGTACCTGCACGATTACGACGGACTTAGCGTTGATAACGTTTCGGGCGACGGCTACGGCTTGCTTTCGGCTATTGATTATTCAACGCTGAACGCAGGCAAGTACGTAATAGAAGTGCGCTTTACTACGGCAGGCGCCCAGGACTATGCGCCCAAGGGTGCGCGCCAGCTGTTCGAAATTACTCCCAAAAAGATTATAGTGCCGCAAGTCACCAAGGATATCGTTTACAACGGTAATTATATCAATATCGCGGACTATCTGGACGGCAACTACAACGCGGACATAATGAGCATGCTCAGCGGCTACACCAACAAGACCGCGGGCAGCTACACCGTGACCTTCAAGCTGAACAGCACGAATTATATGTGGGTTGAACCGACGAGCGAAGAGCCCCTTGCAAAGTCTTTGTTTGCAAAGGCGGTGCTGTTTGCGGACGGAATAACCATCGACAATTCCGCGCTTACGGCGACTTTAAGCTGGACGATTAACAAAATCGTGCTTTCGACGGACGGCTGGAACCTGAAGGGCAAGGAAGGCGCAAGCCTTAACGCGCTGTCGACTTATCAGCAAATGATTGAAGATAACGGTCTGGACGTTTCCATCGGCTACCGCTATTACGACACGAACGGCAACCTTATCGAGGAGCCCGTTTTAAAGGGCGGCGACAAATACATAGTAGAAGCCTACCTTACGGGCGAGGACGCGGCAAACTTCGAGTTTGCGGACGGCACGGACGAAGCAAAGTCCATTTCCGCAAGAAAGGAATACACGGTGCCCCAAAGCGCGGCGGCGGCGTTCCTGGGCAGCGCGCTGGGCTTTGCAAAGGCAAACTGGCTGTGGCTGGTAATCGGCGCGGCGGCTCTGCTGTTCCTTATAATTCTAATTTGCATAATCGTTGGCGCGAAAAAGAAAAAGCGCAAGAAGGAGGAGCTTGCCGAACAGCGCAGGCTTGAAAAGGAAGAGCGCGAAAAGCAGGAGCGCGAAGACCGCAGGCGCGAGGAGCGTGAGGAGCGCAGAATGGACCGTATGTCGCAGCAGCAGATGATGATGCCGCAAATGATGCCCCAGATGATGCCTCAGCAAATGCCTCCTCAGCAGATGCAGCAGACGGGCGGCGGTCAAGGCGGACAGGGCGGCTATGCGGACGGCGCACAGCTGGCGCAGATGCAGGCGGAGCTTGCGGCGGTCAAGGCTGAACAGGCGGCAATGCGTGCAGAGCAGAACGCCGTATTGCGCAGTGATATGAACGCTTTGCGCAACGACTATATGTTTGACAGAACGGGCGGCAGAGGTCCAATTCCTGCGGGAATGACCACCGAAACGCTGGTTGAAATTATAACGGCGGCGGTAAAGAGCGCGATTGCAGGCGATGCAAAGCCCGTTGCGCAAAAGCCCGTAGAGCAAAAGGAGGAAATCGCAAAAGAGGCGGCAACCCCCGTATGCCCTCCCGACGC
>CAMWWA010000086.1 GCA_947177825.1 uncultured Clostridia bacterium | reverse complement strand
GAACAGCTTTTTGCCGAATTGCCAATACGTTTCGGGGTTGACCTGTTCGGGGTCGGGCTTACCGAAAATACCCACTACCGCCGTCGGCGCCGCCTCAAAAAGTATGGTAAACACGAGCCCCACCGCAACCGTGCTTGACAGAATATACAGGTACAGTTTTTTAATACGGGCAAAATTTTTCGCGCCAATATTGTAGCCGATTATGGGCTGACAGCCGAGCACAATTCCCACCACGATATTTATGACCACGGTAAAGACTTTGCTTTCGACGCCGATAAGCGCAATGGGCGTATCGGGGTCGTTCAGGTCGATTGCGCCGTATTTTGCAAGCATGATATTGCAGACCAGCGAGATTATAACTATGGTAACCTGCGTAATAAACGACGAAAGTCCAAGCTTTATTGTAGGGAACACCGCCTTGAAATCGGGGATAAAGCTCCTTAATTTAAGCTTGAAGGTCTTGGTGCGGAAGAAATAAATTACGGCGATTACAAACGATACGCACTGACCTATTACGGTTGCCCACGCGGCGCCTGCCATTCCCCACTTGCAGCCGTATATGAACGCCGGGTCGAGGGCGATATTTACGACGGCTCCCGACAGCATAGATGCCATAGACCACCCGGGAGCGCCGTCCGCGCGCACGACAGCGTTCATCATATTCATAGCCATATATACGGGGAAGAACGGCAAAATTATATTGAAGTATTCGATTGCGTAACCGATACTTTCGGAAGACGCGCCGAAGGTAGAAAGAAGTTGCCTCTTTAACGGGAAGAATACCGCAATTAAAATTACGCTGACAGCCACGGTTAACACCAAACCCGTGCCGACGGCTTTATGCGATTTTTCGCCTTCACCCTTGCCCTGACAAATGTTCAGGTATGCCGCACAGCCGTCGCCTATCCACCACGCGAACGCCTGCGCAATTATGAATATGGGAAACACTACTCCCGTTGCCGCATTGCCCAAAACGGACAGCTCGCTGTTGCCGACGAAAATCTGGTCGACTATGTTGTACAGCGCGCTGACGAGCAGCGACAGTATGCACGGTATGCAGAATTTAAGCATCAGTTTACCGAGCTTTTCATTGCCGAGAAAATCGTTGCGTTCTTGTTCCATAATAACCTCCTGATTGTGCGGAAAGCACGTAAAAACGGCGTAGAATTTCCGTCGGAAATTCTACGCCGTTAAAGCTGTTCGACCTTTATATAATATCAGATTTTTTTGATTTTGTCAAACGTGATTTAATAAATTCAGTGCAATTATTTTCCGCTCTTTACCGCCGCAAAGCCGCGTTCCAGGTCGGCGATTATGTCGTCGATATGCTCCGTACCTATGGAAAGGCGGATGGTGTTTTGGTGAATTCCCTGCTCCTCAAGCTCCGCCGCGGACAACTGCGAGTGCGTGGTGGTTGCAGGGTGAATAACAAGGCTCTTCACGTCCGCAACGTTTGCAAGCAGGGAAAAGATTTTCAGGCTGTCGATAAATGCGAACGCCTCTTCCTTTCCTCCCTTGATATCGAAAGTGAAGATGGAAGCTCCGCCGTTAGGGAAATATTTTTTGTAAAGCTTGTTGTCGGGGTGGTCTTTTAACGAAGGATGGTTGACCTTTTCGACAAGCGGATGTTTGGAAAGATACTCCACTACTTTTATGGTATTCTGCGCGTGTCGTTCCAATCTGAGCGACAGCGTTTCCACGCCCTGCAACAGTAAGAACGCGTTGAACGGCGAAATGGTTGCGCCAGTGTCCCTTAAAAGGATTGCCCTTACGTAAGTGACGAAAGCCGCTGCGCCTACCGCGTCTACGAACGAAACGCCGTGGTAGCTGGGGTTGGGGTCGGCTATCGCGGGAAACTTGCCGCTTGCGCGCCAGTCGAATTTGCCCGAATCGACTATTATGCCGCCCAGCGTTGTTCCGTGACCGCCTATGAACTTGGTTGCCGAATGTACTACTATATCCGCGCCGTGCTCTATGGGGCGGATAAGATAGGGCGTGCCGAACGTGTTGTCGATAACCAGCGGCAAGCCGTGCTTATGCGCTATTGCGGCTATTGCGTCGATATCGGGTATATCGCTGTTGGGGTTACCCAAAGTTTCCAGATAGATTGCGCGCGTGTCGGGCTTGATAGCGCCTTCCACCTCTTTGAGGTCGTGCGCATTGACAAACGTTGCGCTTATGCCGTAGTGCGGCAGGGTGTGGCATAAAAGATTGTAGCTGCCGCCGTAAATTGTCTTTTGCGCGACTATATGTCCGCCGTCCGCCGCAAGCGCCAGAATCGCGTAGGTTATTGCCGCCGCTCCCGACGAAAGCGCCAAAGCCGCAACTCCGCCTTCAAGCGCCGCAATACGCTTTTCCAGAACGTCCTGCGTGGAATTGGTCAGTCTTCCGTAAATGTTGCCCGCGTCCGCAAGCGAAAAGCGCGCCGCGGCGTGTTCGGAATTTTTAAAGACGTAGGAAGTCGTCTGATAGATGGGAACGGCGCGCGCGTCCGTCGCGGGGTCCGCCTCCTCCTGCCCTACGTGAAGCTGCAAAGTTTCGAATTTATAGTTGCTCATATATCGACCTCTTGAAATTTTGATTGAATTCATTATAATCTTAATTACCTACTTTGTCAATAGGTTAATAGGTTATTATTGGAAATTTTTATGAAAATATATTGAATTATCCTTTTACCCTGTGGTATAATAGGTTTATAAAGCGAGGTAAACTTATGATTTCGACGAAAGGACGGTACGCTTTGCGCGTTATGATTGATTTGGCTCAACAGCCCGGGGGACAGTTTGTGCCGCTTGAAGAGATTGCCAACAGGCAGGGAATTTCCAAAAAATATCTGGAAATAATACTTAAAATTCTGATAGAGAAAAAACTTTTGAAAGGACAGCGCGGAAAGGGCGGCGGATATATGCTTACCAGACCGCCCGAAGAGTATACCGCAGGGGAAATTCTGGAACTTACCGAAGGCACGATTGCCGCCGTGGCGTGCCTTGGGAAAGGCGCGGAACCGTGCGCGCGAAAGGGAAGCTGCCTTACCCTTCCGCTCTGGAAAAAATACGACGATTTGACACACGAATTCTTTTACGGAATTACTCTTGCCGATATAGTAAACGGAAACGTATAAAAAAAGAGCCGCCATTAAAGCGGCTCTTTTTTATTACTCCCACTCGATTGTAGCGGGGGGTTTTGACGTTATATCATATACAATGCGGTTAATGTGCTTAACCTCGTTCACGATGCGGTTTGAAGCCGCTTCCAGAACTTCGTAGGGAATACGCGAGAAGTCTGCGGTCATAAAGTCTGTCGTCGAAACTCCGCGCAGGGCAAGCGTATAATCGTACGTTCTGCCGTCGCCCATAACTCCCACCGAACGCATGTTGGTAAGCACAGCAAAGTACTGGTTTATGTCGCGGTCGAGGTGCGCTTTTGCAATTTCCTCGCGGAAAATCGCGTCCGCGTCCTGAAGCGTTGCAACCTTTTCGGGCGTGATTTCGCCGATGATTCTTATTGCAAGACCGGGACCAGGGAAGGGCTGGCGCCATACCAGCTTTTCGTCTAGTCCAAGCGTTATGCCGAGTGCGCGCACTTCGTCCTTGAACAACATACGTAAAGGCTCGATTATTTCCTTAAAATCGACGTAATCGGGAAGTCCGCCCACGTTGTGGTGGCTCTTTATTACCGCCGCGTCGCCTAAACCCGACTCGATGACGTCGGGATAAATGGTGCCCTGAACGAGATAGTCTACCCTGCCAATCTTCTTTGCCTCGTCCTCGAAAACGCGGATAAATTCTTCGCCGATTATCTTGCGCTTGCGTTCGGGGTCGGTAACGCCCTTAAGCTTGCCCAGGAACCTTTCGCCCGCGTTGACGCGCACGAAATTGACTCCGCTGTCGGCAAACGCCGCCTCAACCTCGTCGCCCTCGTTTTTACGCATAAGACCATGGTCTACGAAAATGCAGGTGAGCTGGCTGCCGATGGCTTTAGCCAACAGCTTGCACGCAACCGAGCTGTCCACGCCGCCCGACAGAGCAAGCAGCGCCTTGCCGTTGCCGACCTTGGCGCGGATATCGCGGATAGCCGTCTGCGCGTACTCCTCCATCGTCCAGTCGCCCTTGCAGCCGCAGACGTTGTAGAGGAAGTTGCCCAGCATATCGAAGCCCTGTTCGGTATGGTTGACCTCGGGGTGGAACTGCGTGCCGTAGAACTTTTTCTGCGCATTCTCGATTGCGCCGTAGGGGCACTTGTCGCTGTGTCCGACCGCGCGGAAGCCCTCGGGCAATGTCGCAATGTGGTCGTTGTGGCTCATCCACACGACGGACTTTTCCTTTAACCCCTTGAATAAAAGCGAATCCGTATCGAAATAGCAGTCCGTTCTGCCGAACTCGGCAACCGCCGTTTCGTTTGCCTTTTCGATTTTGCCGCCCAGTCCGTAAACCAAAAACTGTGCGCCGTAGCATATGCCGAGGATGGGCACGCCGAGCTCGAAAATTTCCTTATCCATTCTGGGCGAATCGTCCAGATATACCGAATTGGGGCCGCCCGTGAAGATAATTCCTTTGAGGTTCATAGCGCGGATTTCCTCGATAGGCGTTTTATACGATTTGACTTCGCAGTAAATTTTATGCTCGCGCACTCTGCGTGCGATAAGCTGGTTGTACTGTCCGCCGAAGTCCAATACGAGTACTTTTTCGTGTTGCATATTATAATTCCTTAATTAACCCTTAGGCGAGTAATTGGGAGCCTCTTTTGTGATGGATATATCGTGGGGGTGAGATTCCGCCAACGAAGCCGCGGTCATCTTGACGAATTTACCGTTCTTTCTCAGCTCGTCAACCGTGCCGTTGCCCGTGTAGCCCATACCTGCGCGCAGACCGCCCATAAGCTGGAATATGATGTCCGCCAAAGCGCCCCTGTAAGGCACGCGTCCTTCAACGCCCTCGGGTACGAATTTGATTGCGTTGGACTGGAAATATCTGTCCTTGCCGCCCTTTGCCATTGCGGGGAGCGAGCCCATACCGCGGTAGGTCTTAAAGCTTCTGCCCTGATAAATTTCAAGCTCGCCGGGAGCTTCGGTCGTGCCTGCAAACAGCGAACCGAGCATAACCGCGCTACCGCCTGCCGCAATCGCCTTGACGATGTCGCCCGAGTACTTGATACCGCCGTCGGCGATAATGCGCTTCTTGTGCTTGTCCGCTTCCTCCGCACAGTCCATAATTGCCGAAAGCTGGGGCATACCTATGCCTGCGACGATACGCGTGGTGCATATCGAGCCGGGGCCTATGCCCACCTTAACGACGTCGGCGCCTGCCGAAAGCAGGTCGTGAGTGGCTTCCGCCGTTGCAACGTTGCCGGCAACGAGAGGCAGGTCGGGATACTTTTCCTTTGCCTTAGCCACGTGGTTGATAATGTTTTTGGAATGTCCGTGCGCGGAGTCGAGCACGATTATATCGACGTGCGACTTGACCAGCGCGTCAATTCTGTCCAGCATATCGGCGGTTGCACCGATTGCCGCGCCGACTAAAAGTCTGCCCTTTTTGTCGGTTGCGCGGTTGGGATAC
>CAMWWA010000085.1 GCA_947177825.1 uncultured Clostridia bacterium | reverse complement strand
GGCGAGGACGTTGCAAAGGCGTGCGTGTTCTTTGCGGAAAATTCCTACGTTACGGGCGAGGTGCTTTCGGTGGGCGGCGGCTTTGCCAAATAAAATTTTAAAATTATGGCGAAAAATAAAGGAAAACACCCCGTTTTTTCGTATACAATAAGTGAAAATGGAAAAATTTAAGTCAGTAAGAGAAAAGACTTTTGCCGTGGAGGAGCAGTTTCTTTCCCCATACGCCGCCAAGTCCAGGGAGACCAAGGGCAGGCAGAGGGCGGAAGAACCCTGTCAGATGCGCACCGAATACCAGCGCGACCGCGACAGAATAATATATTCCAAGGCGTTCATAAGGCTGAAAAACAAGACTCAGGTCTTCTTTTCGCCCGAGGGCGACCATTACGTAACGCGCCTTACGCACACGCTGGACGTTTCGCAGATAGCGCGTTCGCTTGCGCGCGCCCTTTCTCTTAACGAGGATTTGGCTGAGGCAATCGCGCTCGGTCACGACCTGGGGCACACGCCCTTCGGTCACAGCGGCGAAAGGATATTGAACAAGCTTGCGCCCGGCGGCTTTAAGCACAACGAGCAGTCGGTCAGGGTTGTGGACGTTCTGGAAAAGGACGGCAGAGGACTTAACCTCACCTTCGAGGTGCGCGACGGCATTCTGAACCACAAAAAGGGATTAAAGCCCGCCACGCTGGAAGGTAAGTGCGTAAACGTTGCCGACCGCATCGCATACATAAACCACGATTTGAACGACGCTGTGCGCGCGGGCATCTTAAAGCTTGACGACGTTCCCAAGGATATTACCGCCGTGCTGGGCTCGACCTCGCGCGAGCGCATAAATACCGCCGTAAACTCGGTATGCAAAAACAGTTTCGGCAAGGCGGAAGTGGAGCTGGGCAGCGACGTGCAGGAAGCCAGCGACGCGCTCCGCAAGTTTATGTTCGAAAAGGTTTACCTCACGCAGTTTGCACGCGGCGAGGAGCTGAAAGCCGAAAGAATGATTTCGGCGCTGTACGACTATTTTACCGACCATCCCGGGGAGTTGCCGCCCACGTACGTCAGCCTTCTGGACAGATACCCCAAGGAGCAGATTGTCTGCGACTATATATCTTCCATGACCGACAGGTACGCGGTGTACGTTTTCAACCGCATTTTCGTGCCGCGCGGCTGGACCTTCGTTGACGAAATCAATTAAAATAAAGCGCAAGAAAAACTTATGGCAGGTGTCGACCAGGAGTTTTTAAGGACTCTGAAAGAAAAAGTGAATATCGTGGAGGTGGCGCAAAGCTACGTCACGCTTGAAAAGAGGGGCGCGACCTATTGGGCATGCTGCCCTTTTCACCACGAAAAAACTCCGTCGTTCGCCATAAACGAATCGGGGCAGTTCTATCACTGTTTCGGTTGCGGCGAGTCGGGCGACGTCATCCGCCTGGTGTCCGAGTTGGACAGCCTGGACTTTATGGAAGCGGTTAAATCGCTTGCCGAGCGCGCCAAAATTCCCATGCCGGAAACGGGCGGCGACTATCAGAAAACCGCCGAAATGAAGCGCAAGCGCGACACGCTTTTAAAAATTTTAAACGACTGTGCGCATTTCTATCTGGACAACCTCAATTCGGGCAACGCCGACGCGCATATCGACTATATTTTGAAAAGGCAGATACCTTCCAATATGGTGCGCACGTTCGGGCTGGGCGCAAGCCTTAATTATACCGACCTGCCCAAATATCTGCTGCAAAAGGGCTATTCGCGGCAGGACATAGTGGACAGCGGCACGGTAAACGACGCCAACGGCAGACTGACCGACGCGCAGGGCGGCAGGCTGATATTTCCGCTGATAAATTCCTATAACGAAGTAATAGGCTTCGGCGGCAGGGCGCTTAAAAAAACCGATTTCGGCAAATATGTAAACACGCGCGACACGCTGATATTCAATAAAAGAAAAAATCTTTACAATATTAACCTTCTTAAAAAGCTTAAAAGAACGCAAACTGTTAAAGAGGTCATAATGGTCGAGGGCTATATGGATACGCTCTCGCTCTATCAGGCGGGCTTTAAAAACGTCGTTGCAAGTATGGGCACGTCGCTCACGCAGGACCAGGCGCGGCTCATAAAGAGGTACGTCGATACGGTGCTGATTAGCTACGACGGAGACGGCGCGGGACAAAAGGCGAATTTAAGGGGACTTGACGTCTTGAAGGACGAAGGGCTTAACGTAAAGGTCGTTCCCTTGCCCGAGGGGCTGGACCCCGACGACGTTATAAAACAGCGCGGCGTGGAAGGCTATCAGGCGTGTCTGGACGCGGCTATGCCGCTGATTGACTACAAGCTTGCCGTGCTAAAAAAGGATTTCGATTTAACCAAGACCGAGGACAAGCGCAGATACGTTGCGGAGGCTTTGGGAATAATACGCACGGCGGAAAGCGCGGCGGAGCGCGAGGATTTGTTAAAGCAGCTGCGCGACGCGTCGGGAATCTCGTTCGAGGCGTTAAAGCGCGATTTGGAATCCAAGCCGCAGCAAAAGGAAGTAAAAACCGAGCCGCCTCCCGTAAGAAAGGACGCGGCGGACGTTTCCAAAAAGGCATCGCGCTTCGTGCTTTCGGCGTTCCTGTTCGGCGCGGACTATACCGCCGACCTGGATATAGAGGACGTCACTTTCAGGGACGAGGTACACGCAATAATCGCCAAGTATATCCGAAGCAAAAAGCTTATGGACGAGCCCGTCAGGCTCAGCGAGCTTTTCGAATTCTTTGACGAAAAGACTCCCGAATATGAAGAGCTCACGCGCATTTTGGACTATTCCGAGGGCGGCGGCTTTACGGGCGACGTCGCCGAAAAATACTTTTCGGACTGTCTTTTAAGGCTCAAACTCGACGGAATAGACGAGGAAATAGCAAACGCCACCAAGCAGCTTGAGGGCGCGGAAGATTTACATAAGAGAGCGGTTATCGCACAGAAAATCTGCGAACTTACAAAACAAAGGGAAAAAATCAAAAACGGTGCAAACGGCTTGTGACTTTAAACAGGACTTGCAACGGAGGGTATGGTAAAATATGAATTTAACCGAACAGAAACTCAACGAAATTTTGAAACAACTTATAGACAGCTATTCGTACAAGGGCGCAATCACGACAAACGCCCTGTGCGACGTGCTTGAAAAGTACGAAACCACGCCCGCGCAGGTCGACTTCGTCTATAAGTCGATTGCCGAAGTCGGTATTCAGATTATCGACGAGGCGGAAAGGGACAAGGAACTGTACGAACAGGCGCTTTCCGACATCAGCCTTGACGACCCCGTCAAGATGTATTTAAAGGATATCGGCGAAGTGCCTCTGCTTTCCGCAGACGACGAAATAGACCTTGCGCGCAGAATACAGGAAGGCGACGAGGAAGCCAAAAAGAAGCTTTCGGAAGCCAATTTAAGACTTGTCGTTTCCATTGCAAAGAGGTACGTCGGCAGAGGTATGCTCTTTTTGGACCTCATTCAGGAGGGCAACATCGGTCTTATGAAGGCGGTCGAAAAGTTTGACTACCAGAAGGGCTTCAAATTCTCGACATATGCAACGTGGTGGATAAGGCAGGCTATCACCAGGGCGATTGCCGACCAGGCGCGCACCATCCGTATCCCCGTGCATATGGTCGAAACCATAAACAAGCTTACGCGCGTTTCGCGCATACTGCTGCAGCAGCTCGGCAGGGAGCCTACCCCCGCGGAAATCGCCAAGGAGATGGGGGTATCCGAAGAGCGCGTGCGCGAAATTCAGAAGATAGCGCAGGACCCCGTGTCGCTTGAAACGCCCATCGGCGAGGAGGAGGATTCGCACCTCGGCGACTTCATCGAGGACGACAGAGCCATAACCCCGTCGGACAGCGTGTCCACGACAATGCTCAAGGAAACGCTTCTGTCCGTCTTGAACAGCCTTACCCCGCGCGAGGAAAAGGTGCTTCGTTTGAGATACGGCGTGGACGACGGCAGGCCCAGAACGCTGGAAGAGGTGGGCAAGGAATTCAACGTCACGCGTGAGCGTATCAGACAGATTGAGGCAAAGGCTTTAAGAAAGCTGCGTCACCCCTCGCGTTCCAAGCATTTGAAGGACTTTTTAGACACCTGATGGGCAGAATAGAAATTCTCTGTTCCTATTTCGATTATTGCCAGAGTTTTGCCGACGTGGGTTGCGACCACGGCTATTGCACGGAGTACGCTTTGAAGAGCGGCAAGTGCAAAAGCGCGGTAATCGCCGACGTCAGCGCAAAATGTCTTGCCAAGGCGGAAAAGCTTTTAAGCGCATATATACAGAGCGGCGTATGCCGTTCTGTCTGCTGCGACGGTCTTAAGGATATTCCCGAACAGACCGAGCAGGTACTTATCGCTGGTATGGGCGGCGAGGAAATCATAAAGATTTTATCGCAGGGCTTCATACCGCAGAAATTCGTTTTGCAGCCGATGAAGAACGCGCCCAAGCTCAGGGAATTTTTGCTTGCGCGCGGCTGCAAAATCACTGCTGACGATATCTTCCGCGACGACAAATTTTATTTCGTGATAAAGGGCGAAAGAGACGGAGGCACTTCCGCGTATTCGCAAAGTCAACTGTTTTTCGGCAGGGATAGCCTGAATAATCCCGTGCTCAAAGAGTACGCGCAAGCCGAGCTTGCAAAGAGGCAAAGGCATCTTATATCCTGTACGGACGGGCTTGCGCGCGAAAAAATTATGGAAGATATAAACCTTTTGACGGAGGTTTTGAAATGACGGTAGAAGAAGTTTTTTGCTTTCTGGAAAATAGCGTTGCGCCCGTAAAGCTTTCGGACGATTTCTGCGCCAAATATAAAATGTACGACAACAGCGGTATCGTAATAAACTGCGGTCAGCCCGTGACGGGCGCGTTGTTTTCGCTTGATTTGTCCGCGGCGGCGGCAGAGGAGGCGGTAAAGCTGGGCTATAACCTCATAGTAACCCACCACCCCGCAATATACGGCGGTGTGTCGCGCTTCGACCTTAATAATAATCCGCAGTCGCGCGCGCTTGCAACCTGCTTAAAACACGGCATATCCGTAATTTCCATGCACCTCAACTGGGACGCCGCGCCGCGCGGTATCGACTATTATCTGATGCGCGGACTGGGCGGCACCGACTGCAAAGTGCTGTGCGATATTCCGGGCGGCGGTTACGGCAGGGTATACGCGGTCGCGCCCGTTACGGTAGCAGAATTTTTGAAAAACATTTCGGACAATTTCGACACGCAAAGGGCGGTCTGCCACGGCAGCGCACATGGGCAGGTTAAAAAGGTCGTGTCGTTCTGCGGCGCCGGTTGCGACGATAATTCGGTCGCGTTTGCCAAGGCGGAAAAGGTTGACGTCTTCGTTTCGTCGGACCTGAAACACCATCAGATATGCGAGCTTGTGGAAAGCGGAATAACCGTAATTCAGCTGACGCATTATTGCGCGGAAAACTACGGATTCAATCAAATTTATCAAAACGTAAAAACAAAGTTGCAAACGCCTTCGTCATATTTTTTCGACGAACGCTTTGCGTAAAATAAAAAAATGTAGCAAGCAAAACCACGCTTTTGCGCAGCGCGACCCAATTTGCGAATACTTTCGCCTGAGTAGGTGAAG
>CAMWWA010000084.1 GCA_947177825.1 uncultured Clostridia bacterium | reverse complement strand
CCCAGCGCACCTGCGCCCGTATGGCAGGCAACGCTTAATGACAGCGGGTCAACGTAAAGGACTTTCATATCCGGAAATTCCCGTTCTATTTCTTTTGCAAATTTCACGCCCTCATCTTTAAATTTCGAATAAGCAACCAAAAGCGCCATTTTGCCCTGCTCGTATTCGCATTTGAACTCCGTATCGAGTTCATTTTTTATCTGCTGTATCATTCTCTTCTTTGCCTGTCCTATAGACAAAGCAACCGCAAACTTATCAAAGCTTTGACCCCGTGACGATAAGATAGGTTTCAATTTAAACATATCACCGAGAGCTGCGGCGGCAGGCGTAATTCTGCCCCCTTTTTTTAAATATTTCAACACGCTCAACGTTATGTAAATCGAATATTTCCCTGTCGTATTTTCAAGGTGTTCCAAAATTTCCTCTACCGGTTTACCGTCCTTTACCATGCGCGCGGCTTCATAAACGCTTATCTTCTGCGGAACGGAAATTCTCAAATTATCTACGACGTGAACTCTGCCGTTAAACCCTTCCGCAAACTTCTTTGCGTTTTCGCAGGTTGCGCTCAGACCGCTTGACATGGGAATATAAATGATTTGTTCGTAAGAATCGAGCAAATCCTTCCATAATTCTTCCAGATAGATTTGAGAGGGCTGGGACGTAGTTACATCCGCACCGTTCTCCAAAAGCCCGAAAAACTTTTCCTGCGTAATAGATATATCCTCCAGATATTCCACACCGTCAACAGTAAACGGCATAGGCACTACAAAGACTCCGATATTTTTACCCTCTTCCTGCGTGATACCGGAATTGGAATCCGTAACAATCGCAATTTTATCCATAGTTATTTCTCCGTTGCTCTGTTAAAATTTATTTTTAATGCGCCGTAAAATTATTCAATATTCGCTTTTAATCAACTTCTGATAATACTCAATAAGATTATTTGATATTTCCAACAGTGAATTGTAGAAGAATTTCCGTTCTTCGCCGGTAATATTTGCGCACCCGGCTATAACCGCCAGATTTATCCGTTCGCTTATTACCGCCGCAAGCTTTTCGCCCTCTTCCGTTAGCTGCACTATTTCGTTTCTACCCTTCGGCGAATACTTAACGATTCCCTTTTCCTGCAAAGACTTCAAAGCACGGGAAATTGCCGCCTTGTCTTCCAACGTCAATTCGCACAATTCCTTTGCCGTTAAGCCCTGCGGATTTTTACTTAAATAATATCCGCAGGACACGTGAATGGGCTGCAGCCCGTATTTACTGATTTCATACGACTTAATTCTTTGCACAAGCTTGTTAAGCTTAGTAATAGAAGCCGTAAAATTTATATATAAATCTTCCATATTTCTCTCGTCGGTTGATTTGTCAACCGACTTATAATATACCATTTAACAAAAAATAATGTCAAGTGTTTGGCTTGATTTATCAACCGCCTTTAATAATTTCACAAACGAATATATAGCGGGCAAGCAAAAAGCAAGGCAACAAAACCGCTGCCTTGCTATGTTAAATATTGATTTATTACTTTTTCATAAGCTTTGCGCCCGACTGCCAGGCCTGCCCTACCTTTTCGCCTATCGCGTAGTAGCCGCTCTGGAACTGGTCGAACACGAACGCGTTTAGCTTTGCGGGGTCAACTTTGCCTTTACCGTCAAGCACTTTTTCGTCCGCAAGCACGTTTAAAATTTCGCCGAGTACTCTGAACCCGTAAACGGTGTGCTGACACTCCGCAACCTTACATTCGAGTGTCAAAGGAAATTCCTCCACTATCGGCGCGTTAACTCTCATACTCTTTACGGCGTGTAAGCCCGAACGCGCGAACTTGTCCTTCATTTTGTTGCCGGTTGCAATTCCGAAAAAGTCCGCTTCCTCTATGTGGGGAACGTCTGCAATACTCAGCGTAAACGCACCCGTACGCTTGATATTTTCGCTCGTCTTGTGGTCCTCGTCGATGTTCAGCGCCACCATATTTTCGGCGCAAACTCCGCCCCACGCCATGTTCATAACGTCAACGCTTCCGTCCTCGTTATAGGTCGAAATCATAAGCACGGGCATCGGGAAAGTATAAGGTTTTACTCCTAAATCTTTAAGCATATATTTACTCCTTTATAATTTTTTAATTTATTTGCGTATAAACGCATCGTCCGTTGCAGGTATTCCCGTTTCGTCTGAAACGTATCTTTCCACTCTCATATGCAAATCGTATTTGTTGCGAAGCTCTACTATTTTAGCCATCATAGGCGAAGCGTGGTGCTTGTCAAGCGAACGTTGGTCTTTCCAACTGTCAATCAAAAGCACGGTTTCCTTGTCGTCCATCGGGTAAAAATATTCGTATCTGATATTCCTCTCTTCCGCGCGGATATCATTAACTATTCCGCCCGAAACCATTTCCTCGGCGAACTTCTTTGCGTTTCCGCCCTCCCCTCTATAATAAATGTTTATCGTAATAGCCATCGTTTACTTTCAGTCCTGTTTAGTCTGCTTCCATATCCGTCGCTTCAAGCAAAAAGCTAACGGGGCGGAACCCGTCGTTGCAGGATATCATTGCGGATTTTTTATTTTTCATCCAACCGTCGTAAAAATTCTCGCCGCCGTGAGCAAGTGTCATTATAAAAGCTGATACGCTTTCCCATGCGCTGTCGCAAAAGTCTTTGGGCTTTTCCCATCCATTTGCGATAAATATTTGCCCTTCTTTCATATCGCAGGCGTGAGATATAGGATTTTCGTATTTTTCAATCAAGTCCGCGTAGCGCGCCGTTTTCATAACGGTTATCTTAACTTTTTTCATTTACTTTCTCCGCTGAATTACCAATTATCGTAACCTGATTATACCAAATCCGCAACAAAAAAGCAAGGCAACAAAACCGCTGCCTTGCTATATAAGTCTGCACCAAACATACGGCGTCGGTTAAGAATTTTCCGTTTCTTCCTCTTGCTCCTTCTTTCCGAAAATCGCGTTCATCGGCGCATATATCACATCGAAGAACTTGCCTTTAAGCAGGATATCTCTGCGGTAAAGTGCGAAATAGCACACTATGTATATGATAAGTAACAGCAGCAAAATGCCCGCAACGGCAATCCCCGCTATCGCACCTGCGGACAATCCGCCGTTATTATCAGGCGCATCAGGTGCAACAGGTTCAACAGGGGCAACAAGCTTATCCGTTTTTCTGGTTTCGATATGCGTGCTGTCGTTAGCGCATACGCGTCGTTCCTCGCCGTTTTCTTCGACGGTAGCCTCTTTACTTACCGTCCATTCGCCGTAGCTATGACCTTTCGCGTTTATCTCACTTGTTTCTTTATGGGAATCGTCGCGGCTGCATATGCGGGCTTGCTCGCCTTTTTCCGTACACGTTGCCGCTTTGCTTACCGCCCATTCACCCCACGCGTGGTTATTTGCATCTAAATCACCGTATGCTTTACCGCAGGTTGAGCAAACCGCTTTTACCGCACACGTTGCAGTGCCGCCGCTGCAGTTTTCTTTATGGTCGGTGTCTTCAGCCGTACAGTCTTTGCATATCTTCCAATGTTGAGCGCCGTCCGAATTATACTTCGTGCTGTCGGCATAATCGTGGGGTAACGCCGCTACTTCCTGGTTTTTTGTATCAGTCTTAGAATCCCCGTTAAACTCTACCGTTGCGGTATAAGCCGTTTCACCCGTTGACGTACACGTTGCGGGAGTAATAACGTCACTTGCTATATCCTCCCCGCTTGCCGTTACCGTTTCCGCGTGTTGACAATTACCACAAGTAAAGGTTGCATCTGCCGAAGTGCAGTCTTCAGCCCAGGACCATACGGGTTCGGCGTAAGCGTGGTTGTCGGCTGATACAGACGCCTCGCCATTTATTACCTCTATACATTTTTCGTCGTTAGAATAGAAACATTTAATATTATCGTCGGTAATCGCCCCACCCGAGGTAAATACGCCGTTGGGTGTGGGAGGAGTACCCGTAACACCGATTTTTGCGCCTTCCTCAAGATTTTCAATCTTATACGTAGCATAGCTGACGAGTAAATCGCCGTCCTCGTTATCGCAAATATGAGGTGCGCCGCTTATAGTAAATTCAACACCCGCCCAATAAGTTGCCGTTCCCTTTTTATTGCCCGTAATTTCACCGTTGGTAAGATTGACTGTTAAATTTCCGTATGCATAGATTGCGCTGCCGTAATCAGTAATTAAATTCGAACAACCTGTAATCGTCACGTTAGATATATTAGCGGTGACTGCATTCGGATCTGTGTTCTGTATGTAAATACCGCCGCACGTGCTGGCAGAACACCCGCTTATTTCCGTTCCGTCAACGTTAAGGGTAGCTTGATATACGTAAATAGCGCCGCCGTTACTGCCGTCGGCAATATTATTACGTATCGAACCGCCGTGTATCTCGGCTTCGGTACCGCTTGCAAGATAAACGCCGCCGCCGCAGCTGGATTTGTTACCGCTTATCTCACTGTCGGTCATTTTAAATTTGCTGCCGCTAGATACGACGTAGACGCCGCCGCCGTTAGTAGCTTCGTTTGAGCTTAGGGTGCCTCCGTTCATTGTAAACGTTGAGTTTTCATAGACGTAAACGCCGCCGCCGTAGCTGCTGCCACTACTTGTAGTTTTGTTTCCGCTTATGCTGCCGTCTTCCATTGTAAAGCTGCCGCCCTTTTCAACGTATACGCCACCGCCGTTTGTTTGGGTAACATTATTTGAAATGGTGCCTTTTTCCATTGTAAAGCTGGCGTTTGTTACGTAAACGCCGCCGCCGTTACCACTATAGTCGGCCGCTGAAGTATTACCCGAAATGCTGCCGCCTTTCATTATAAAGATGGTTTCGGCGCCGGCTCCCGTTGAAGGGTTGTCGTTTTCAACGTATACGCCACCGCCCCTATCATTGGTAACGTTATCCGAAATGGCGCCGTCTTCCATTATAAAGCTGCCGTTTTTTATGCAAACACCGCCGCCGGCAGCACTATAGGCGTCCGCTGAAGTATTACCCGAAATGCTGCCGCCTTTCATTGTAAAGCTACCGCCTTTTACGTAAACGCCGCCGCCACCGCCGTTATAGTAATTGGCCTTCGTTGAAGTATTACCCGAAATGCTGCCGCCCTCCATTGTAAAGCTGCCGTTTTCAACGTAAACGCCGGCGCCGCCACCGGCATATTTGATGCTGTCGTACGTTGCAGTATTGCCCGAAACGTTACCGCCTTTCATTGTAAAGGCGGCGTTGCTGTTAACGTAAATACCGCCGCCGCAGCCTTTAGCTTTTCCTCCGGTAATAACGCCGCCGTTCACCGTTTTTTCTCCTACGGTATTCTCTTTAGTAGGATTACTGTCTTTAAGCGTAAAATCGGCTTCTTCCGCAACCGAGATTACCGACCCCTCCTCTCCCGTGAAAGTTACGACGTACCCGTTTAAATCTAAAATCTTAACGCCGCTGACCGTCAAAGTCGTTTCACTTGAAATATCGCTTGTCAGCTGAACCTCAACCGTATCGCTTGCCGATAGCTGTGCAGAAAGGTCGCCTGCCGTACTTACCGTTACCACTTCTTCCGCTTGGACGGTGATTGCATTGTTTTTAGGCAACGATAAACATAAAGCCAAAATAAGCGGCAACGCTATTGCTGCCGTCAATGCGGTTAGTATGGACTTTCTAAATTTTTTAAACATATAATATCCTTTTTTGTTATTCGGTAAGAATAACAAAAAGCCCCCTAGGGGGCTTAAGAACTTTTTTATTGTTTTTTCAGCAACGGACGGTTATTTCCCCCTTTCCCCTCCGTTGCTTTTATCTATTATATCATATTTATATACAAGTTTCAATACGTTTTTCAAATTATATAAAATTACGGTTACAAAAGCTTATCTTTTCGTGTCTGTCAAGCGGATATCTGAAAAGCGTATTCGCATCAAG
>CAMWWA010000083.1 GCA_947177825.1 uncultured Clostridia bacterium | reverse complement strand
TCTATCCGTCGCCGGGTTATACCGACGAAATTATTCATATCTATCTTGCGGAGGGTGGCGAATTTACGGGCAGGCACACCGACGAAGGCGAATTTCTTTCCTGTGAATTTTTCGAGTTGGAAGAAGTGATAAAAATGATTGAAAGCGGCGAAATCTGCGACGCAAAGACAGTCACCGCTATTTACAAGTATTTATCAATAAAATAATAAAGGGGGTCGAGGGACCCCCTTTTAGTTTGCTTACCGGACGGCTTTCTTAGTTGCAACCGCAGCCGCAACCACCGTTACCGCCGCAGAACAAGTTGTTCAAAGTGCCGTTTTTCCACATACTGTAGATGAGAGCAATGAGTATGGGCGTACAGCTACCGGCAAGAACGCCTTCCAGTCCGTTGCCGCTGCAACCGGACGCGATAAGTAACAGAATGAGTATCCACAGACAGCTGTTGCAGCCGCCGATGTTAAAAAGGTTCATAGTTTTCCTCCTGTATTTTACTCTGCAAGGCGTTATGTAAAGGTTGAAATTGACCTTGCAGGTCAGCCACTTTCGTTATGCTTTATACTAAATAATATTTATCACGGCAAAAAAATGTTACCCGCCAATTCGCTTGCTTAATTGCGGGTATAATGCTATAATTTAATAAATTTAGCGCAATTTTAATCATTTTTGGGTACTTTTCGGCGGGTATTGCACCGCAAGCCCGACCGTACGTAAAGTATAATAAATTTTTTTCTGCGGATATTCGTTATATGAAATTCGACGGAGGTGTAAAATGAAGGAAGACAAGGCGCATCTTGTCGCGTTTATAGGCGTAATGTTCGCGCTTATATTCGTGCTGTTCATGCTCGAAGGGGCGCTTTCAATCTTTGCAGGAGTATCGACCTGCGTGCTCTCGTTGCCCGTCGCCATCGCACTCAGTATGTACGACGACTGGAAAAAGAGCTTTATCGGCGGCACGCTTTTAGGCGTTGCAAGCTGTATTTTCTGCCTTATATTCGGTATGGCAGTGTATGCAAATCCGCTCGTTTCCGTGCTTCCCAGGCTGATTCTGGGAATAACGGCGTACTGGACGTATTTCGGGCTTTCCAAGCTTTTCAAAAAGGCAAAGCACAAATATTTCAGGGAAATGCTGCCGGCTTCAATCGGCGCGGTTATAGGCACGCTTACCAACACCGTGCTGTACATTCTGGCTATCGGCGTGTTCGTCGATAAAAATATAATGGGCGTGGGCACCCAGCTTATGCAGATTGCCGTGGCAATTTATTTCCCCATAGAGCTGGTTGCAAGCTTCGTTCTCGTCCCCGCATACGTCGCCGTTCTTAAAAAAGTGAGCGGCAAGTACGTTGTCAAAAAGAAGAGCGTACCCGCCGTGCAGGAGGCGGAAGCAACCGCGGCGGAACCGCATACAGGTGAAGAATGATAATCTGTCTTGACGTAGGCAATACCAATATAAAATTCGCGCTGTTCGAAGGCGAAAATCTTAAGCTTTCATTCCGCGTCGCAACCGAGCACAAGAAGACGTCCGACGAGTACGGCGGACAGCTTTTAAGTATCCTTGCGACAAACGGCATAGCCGTTTCGGACGTCACGGGCGGAATAATTTCGTCCGTCGTGCCGCCGTTGGACTACACGCTCGAACGTATGTGCCGCACCTACCTCAAAATAAAGCCGCTGCTTCTGGGCGCGGGCATCAAGACGGGACTCAACCTGCGCGTTGACAACGCAAAGGAAGTGGGCGCCGACAGGGTAGTCAACAACGTTGCGGCGGTCAAAAAGTACGGCGCGCCGCTCATCGTAATAGATTTCGGCACGGCTACGACCTTCAACGCAATCAACGAACGCGGCGAATTTATCGGCGGCGTCATCGCCCCCGGTATCAAGGGCTCTTTGGACAGTCTTGTCAACGGCACGGCAAAGTTGCCGCGAGTGGAAATCGAGCGCCCCGAAAAGGTCATAGGCACAAACACGGTCACCAATATGCAGTCGGGCATAGTCTACGGCTTTGCCGGACTTGTGGAATATTTAGTTAAAAAAATCAAAAAGGAAATGAAGGCGGAAAAGGTCACCACGGTTGCAACGGGCGGCTTTTCGGAAGTTATCGCCAAGGAAATTTCCTGCATAGACAAGGTTGACAAGCTGTTGACTTTGGAAGGTCTGCGTTACCTGTATTACTTAAATTCGGAGGCGAAATAATGAAAAAAGTCGGCGTTGCCATTTTGGGCTTGGGAGTCGTGGGCGGCGGAACCTATAAAATTCTGACCGAGCACAGGGAAGATTACCGGCGCACACACAAGATTGATTTAGTCGTCGAAAACGTGCTCGAACTCAGGAAGGAGCGCGCGCTTGCGCTCGGCGTGGAGGAGAGCAAGATTGCCGACAATATCGCTGTCATCTGTTCGAACCCCGAAGTCGATATCGTAATCGAGGTTATGGGCGGCGTGGAGCCTGCAAAGACCTTCGTGCTTGCCGCGCTCAACGCGGGCAAATCGGTGGTCACCTCCAACAAGGAGCTGTTCTGTAAGTACAGTCACGAGCTGGAAAAGGCGGCTATTAAGAACCATTGCGGACTGTTTTACGAGGCAAGCTGCGTGGGCGGCGTTCCCGTTATCCGCGCGCTTTTGGACAACTTGCAGGGCAACAAAATTCTGTCCATGATGGGCATTATAAACGGCACCACAAACTACATTCTCACCAAAATGTCGCGCGAGGGCGCAAGCTACGAGGAAGTGCTTAAGGAGGCGCAGAAGCTCGGCTATGCGGAGGCGAATCCCGTTTCCGACGTGGAGGGCTACGACGCAACGTACAAGCTTTCCATTCTTTCCAGCCTTGCGTTCCACACCAAAATACCATACACCAAAATCTACCGTGAAGGCATTACGGGCATTTCCGTAGAGGACATAGAGTACGGCAAGCAGTTCGGTTACGCCATCAAGCTTCTTGCAATCGGCAAGAACGGCGACAACGGAATAGAGGTGCGCGTTCATCCGGCGTTCATTCCCTGCGACCATCCGCTTGCAAGCGTAAACGACAGCTATAACGCGGTGTATATCACGGGCGACAGCGTGGAGGACGTTATGCTGTACGGCAGGGGCGCGGGCGCGCTTCCCACGGGCAGTGCAATCGTCGGCGACGTCATTTATTGCGCAACACACACCAATTACAGGTATTCGACATTCACCAATACCGAGGACGCCGCGCCTAACACGAAGTTTATCGAAAATTTCGAAAGCGCGTACTATATCCGTCTGGAAGCCAACAACCGCACGGGCGTGCTTGCAAAGGTCACTTCCATATTCTCGCGCTGCGGCATAAACGTCGCGCAGATGATTCAGAAGGACGGAGAGGGCGACCAGGTGCCCGTAATTTTCGTCACGCACAAGACCAAGGAGCACAGCGTTAACAAGGCGGTGGAGGAGATAAACGCTATCCCCGAAATCGCAAAGGTTGCCGCCGTTATCCGCGTAGTAAAATAATTTCAGATGAAAGTTCTCGTCGTAGAAAACGCCTATATAAAAAATCAATCGCAAATCTCCCAGGCGGAGAGGATTGCCGCGGAGCTCAGGCTGCTCGGCGCGGCGGTCGACATAAAAAAGAATTTTAACCTTGCGCAAATCACGGGCAACCGCATAACCGCGCAAGGTTATGATTTTTGCGTATTTTTAGATAAGGACAGGGTTGCGGCAAGACTGCTGGAAAAGAGCGGTATGCGCCTTTTCAACAGCGCGCAGGCAATAGAAATGTGCGACGACAAAATGCTGACGAATATCGCGCTTGCAAACGCGGGCTTTAATCTGCCGGATTGCATTTACGCGCCGCTTTGCTATCACGCCGAAAGCGAGGTGAACGGCAGTTTTTTAAAAGAGGTGGAAAAAGCTCTCGGCTTTCCGCTGGTCGCAAAGACAAACTACGGCTCGCTCGGCGCGGGCGTTACGCTCATAAAAAGCGCGGAGGAGCTTGCAGCTTACGAAAAGAATAATCTCACTTTGCCGCACTTCTATCAGCAGTTTATCGACTGCGGTTGCGGCGAAGATATAAGGGTGCTGGTCGTCGGCGGAAAGTGCGTGTGCGCAATGAAGCGTAGAAACGAAAACGACTTCCGCTCCAATATAGAGCTGGGCGGCAAGGGCGAAAATTATCCGCTCGACGGTGAGTTGTCGGAGCTGTGCGTGAACATAGCGCAAGCGCTCAATCTGGACTATTGCGGCGTGGATATTCTTAAAGGCATGGACGGCAAATTCTATATATGCGAGGTCAACTCCAACGCCTTCTTTGCCGCTGCGGAAAAGGTCTGCGGCGTAAACGTCGCAAAGGCGTACGCCCGACATATGCTAAAAAAATAAATACAGCCCCGCGCGGAACGCGCGGGGCTATTTTCGTCTTTAACGTAATATAAATATAAAAGTTGCAGATTTTACATAAAAGTTGCAAAATGGCAAAGTTTGTCGCAAAACATACAAGAGTTTTATATTGACGGATTTTGTCGGAAATGATAGAATATAACCGTAATAAAAAGAGAGCGCAAAACGCTCGGGGAGGATAAAAAAATGGCACCTTGGCAAGTTGGTTTAACCATCGGAGGAGTAATACTCGCAGTATTTCTGATTTTGTTTTTCGCAATCGGATATATGAAAGCGCCGCCCGACACGGCATACATCATTTCGGGACCTTTCAGACGTAAAATTCTGATAGGCAGAGCTGGCTTTCGCATTCCCTTCTTTGAAAGAGTGGATAAGATTTCCCTGCGCGTCATGCAGGTAGACGTCAAGACCAGCGAAGCCGTTCCCACAAACGAATTTATCAACGTAAACGTGGACGGCGTTGCAAACATCAAAGTTTCGTCAAATCCCGAACTTCTCAAAAAGGCGGCGGAGTCCCTTCTGGGAATGAAGCAGAGCGAGCTTATAAGCCTGGTTACGCAGGTTCTCGAAGGTAACATGCGTGAAATCGTCGGCTCGGTCGGCTTGAAGGAAATGGTTCAGGACAGACAGGGCGTTGCAAAAAAGATAACCGAAAACGTAGTACCCGATATGGAAAAGCTGGGTATCGAGGTCGTAAACTTCAATATTCAGAATTTCAAGGACAACGCGGGCACCATCGAAAACATGGGTATCGACAACGTGGAGCAAATCCGCAAGAACGCCCAGATTGCAAAGGCGAACGCACAGCGCGATATCGCCATCGCTACCGCCAATGCGGAGCAGGAGGCTAACGCCGTCAAGGTTGAAAGCCAGAAGCAGATAGCAGAGCAGAACGCCGCGCTTGCCGTACAGGAAGCGGACATGAAGGTCAAGGCTGACACCAAGAGGGCGGAAGCGGACGCCGCTTACGCAATCCAGCAGGAAAACCAGCGTAAGACCATCGAAATCACCAAGGCGGACGCCGACATTGCAAGGCGCGAAAAGGAAGCCGAGCTTGCCGAAAAGGAAATCGCCATCAAGGAGCGCCAGCTCGACGCCGAAATCAGAAAGCAGGCGGACGCTATCAACTACAAGGTTGCAAAGGAAGCGGAAGCAGAGCTTGTAAAGCGTCAGAGGGAAGCGGAAGCTATGGCGTTCGAAGCCCAGAAGAAGGCGGAAGCGCAGAAGGCGCAGGCGGAAGCTTTAAGGTTCGCCATGGAGCAGGAGGCGGAAGGTATCCGCGCCAAAGGTCTTGCGGAGGCGGAAGCAATCGAAAAGAAAGCCGAAGCCCAGAAGAAGATGGGCGAAGCATCCGTACTCGAAATGTATCTTTCCGCTCTGCCCGACGTCGTAAAGAACGCCGCCGAGCCTTTGAGCAGAACGGACAAAATCGTTATGTACGGCGACGGCAACGCGACCAAAGTCGTAAAGGACGTTATGAACAGCGCAAGCCAGATAATGGAGGGCGTAAAGGAGTCCACGGGCATCGACATTTCGTCGCTGCTTGCGGGCGTAGCGG
>CAMWWA010000082.1 GCA_947177825.1 uncultured Clostridia bacterium | reverse complement strand
GGGAATTCCGTGCGCAGGTTATAGCTGCGTATAATCGCCTCTTCCTCGGTATGAAAGTCGCCGTCCTCGCCCAGCACTTCAACAATTTTTCCGCCCGGCGCCCTGTCCTTGGGGTAGCTCAAAATTTCGGCAACCACCTTGTCGCCGTCGCGCGCTCCGTTTAAAAGGTCGAGGGGGATATAGACGTCGGCGTCAAACGCGCGGTCGTCGGGAATGACGTAGCCTGCGCGCCTGTCCGTTTCCAGCCTGCCCACTATAAACTGCCGTCCGCGCTCAATAATTTTTATAACGGTCGCCTCGTCCCTCGTGCCCTTCAACGGTACGGCAATAACGCGGTCGCCGTCAAGTGCGCCGCTCAGCCGCTTTCGGGGCACGAAGTAATCGTTTTCGCGCTCCGCCTTGCCGTCGGGAATCAAAAAGGCGTAACCCTGCGGGTTGCCCTTAACGCGCGCCTGAAAAGCATCCGCCCGTTCGCGCGCGGAATATCCGCCGTGATTGTGTTTTGAATATTTTCTTTTATGCATATGTAAAAATGAAAAGCGGCGGTAACTTTCCGTTCCGCCGCAGTAAAAAATTCAGTATAAATTATTGAAGGATAAGGGTGACTACGTAGAATGCTATGGCAATGACCGAAAGCACGCCCAGGCAAATCCACGTCCATCTCTTCAATTTACTCTCTATGGACTGTCCCTTGTTTTTGCCGAAGAACGTTTCGCTCGAACCCGTAATGCCCTGAATACCTTCCGAATTACTCTGCTGCAAAAGAACTAAAATTATGGCAACCAGCGCCGCCAGAAACATTGCTACGATAGCAATCGTCGTCAGCACAACGTAGGTAATGTACTGCGGGTCGCCCATGGCAACAAGAAGATTATACATTAAAATCAACCTCGTTTAATGATTATTTACCGAGAAATTATAACACAGCCCGAAATATTTGACAATGAAAAACGCGCGTTTTTTAAAAAATTTATTCAAGTTTTTTGCTCCGCTCGCCGAATTTGTTGATGATAAATATGCCCAGGCACACCAGAACTATCGCAATCAGCGTGTAAAAACTTAAAAGCTGTTCGCTCTCGTTTAATATAATTGCGGAGAACACCGCGCCGAAAAGGGGGTTGGTACTCTTGTAAACGGCAACCTTGGAAACGGGGTTGTATCTCAGCAAAAAGCCCTGCAGGGTGAACGCGCAAGCGGAAAGGAAACCGAGGTACAAAAGCATAAACGCCGCGCCGACGCTTATGTGCGGAATGGTGCCGCCGAAGCTTGCGCCGATTATGACCAGAACCACGCCGCCGATTAAAAACTGATAGCCGCACAGCGCGGTTGTATTTTCGTGCTTGGAAAATATTTTTACAAGTCCCGCGGCAACGGCGGAGGACAGTCCCGAAAAAATCAGAAACCCCTCGCCCGTGAACGAAAAGGTGAACGAAAAGTCGCCGCCGAGGTTAATTAAAATCACGCCGCCGAAGCCGAGTATACAGCCCGCAAGCTTGATAAGGTTGAACTTCTCCGTGCGGAAAATAAAGCACGCGCACAGTATGGTAAAGAACACGCCCAGCCCGTTCAGCACCGAAGATTTAACGCCCGAAACGCGCGAAAGCCCGATATAGAAAAAGGTGTACTGCATAGCCGTCTGAAAGAGCGCAACAAGCAATACCCGCCATATATTACGGGGTTTAGGCACCAAAAAGGCGCGTTTTTGTATGGAGCCGAAGATTATTACAAGCACTCCCGCAAGCGCAAACCGCACGCCTGCAAACAGCATAAGGGAGGGCACGCTTTGGCGGTCTATATGAAAGAGCTCGTACCCGATTTTAACGCACGGGAACGCGCTTCCCCACAGCACGCAGCAAAAAATCGCGCACAGTGCAACCACCCAGGGCTTTGTAAAAACCTCCTCGGCCGTTAATTTTTTTTCCATATTATATATAATATTTATTTAATAAGACTTTTGCCCGTCATTTCGGAGGGAACGGGTAAGCCCATAACCGTAAGCAGAGTGGGGGCAAGGTCGGCAAGTATTCCGTCCTTGCGAAGCTCCGCGCCCTTGTGCTTGTCGGAAATAAGCACCACGGGAACGGGGTTGGTGGTGTGTGCGGTAAAGGGCGAACCGTCGTCGGATAAAAGCCTGTCGGCGTTGCCGTGGTCGGCGGTCAGCAAAGCCGCTCCGCCCATTGCAAGAATTTTGTCAACGACTTTCTTCACGCATTCGTCAACCGTGCCCACCGCCTTGATAGCGGCGGAAATCACGCCCGTGTGCCCGACCATATCGCAGTTTGCAAAGTTCAGAATAATCACGTCAAACTCGCCGCTGTCCAGCTCCTCAAGCACCTTGTCGGTAACGTCGTAAGCGCTCATTTCGGGCTGCAGGTCGTAGGTTGCAACCTTGGGCGAGGGGATAAGGTCGCGCACCTCGTTCTCGTTGGGCGCCTCAACGCCGCCGTTAAAGAAGAAGGTTACGTGCGCGTACTTCTCGGTCTCGGCAATTCTTAATTGCTTCCTGCCGCACTTTGCAAGGTACTCGCCCAGCGTGTTGTCCAAAGAGGTCTTGGGGAACGCAATATCCACGCCCTCGAAGGTCGCGTCGTAAACGGTAAAGCAAACGTAAACGGGCTCCAAAAATCCCGTCTTTCTTTCAAACGCAACGCCCTTGGGAACGACGAAATCCTTTTGCGAAACCGCACGGGTAATCTCCCTTGCGCGGTCGGGGCGGAAGTTAAAGCAAATAACGCTGTCGCCCTTTTCTAAAATGCCGACGGGCTTGCCGTCCTCGTAAACCTTAATGGGCTTAATAAATTCGTCGGTCACGCCGTTTGCATAGCTTTCCTCAACCGCCTTTGCGGCGTCGGTGCAGGGCGCGCCCTCGCCAAGGGTAAGCATATTGTAAGCCTTTTCAACTCTGTCCCAGTTGTTGTCGCGGTCCATCGCGTAGTACCTGCCCGCAACCGAGGCAATCTTTCCGCACCCTATATTATTAATATGGTCCTGAAGCTCGCGGATAAATCCCGCACCCGAAGTGGGCGAAACGTCCCTGCCGTCCATAAAGCAGTGAACGTAGCACTCCTTAACGCCGCGCTTTTTCGCCATTTCCAAAAGCGCGTAAAGGTGGGTTAAGTGGCTGTGCACGCCGCCCGTCGACAAAAGTCCGTAAAGGTGCAGCTTTTTGCCGCCCAGCGCGGCGTTGTCCATCGCCTTGATAAGGGCGGGGTTTTCAAAAAAATCACCGTCGGCAATCGCCTTTGTAATCTTGGTCAGGTCCTGATAAACGATGCGCCCCGCGCCCATATTCAGGTGCCCTACCTCGGAGTTGCCCATCTGTCCGTCGGGCAGACCGACGCTCATACCGCTTGCGCCCAGGGTGGCGGAGGGGTATTCGTTCATAAGCGCGGTAACGTTCTTGCTGCCGTTTAAGGAAATTGCGTTGCCCGCGCCCGCATCAGCCAGTCCGTAACCGTCCATAATAATAATCGCATAAGGTGTTTTTGCCATAATAAATCACTCCTGCAAAATAAATTCCGCATAACATTATATATAATTATTTTTAAATTGGCAAATAAAATGCCGCCGACACACAACATATTGTGTTTTGTGCAAATTTAACAACTATTTTTAAAAACTTTGTCGAAAAGTATTGAATATTATGAATTCCCGTGATAAAATAGTAGTGCGCTATAACTGAATATAAAATTGCTATGATAGGATACAACGGCATAAGTGTACCCTTTCTTTTCCCTATTTTAGCAATTTTGTACATATTTATAGGAAAGTTATAGCGCAACTATCAAGGGCACATTTAGCGGGCGTTCCTTGATAGGAGCGCTCTTTTTTATTGCCCGCAAAGGAGTACGGTTTATGAAAATTAAGCGTAAGACTTTTGTAGGAGGATTATTAGCAACGCTGTGCGCGTGCGCCACCGTTATAACGGGGCTTAGTTTTGCAGGCGGCAATACCGTTGCGGCAGCCGAAGACGTGCCGGTAAAGCAAAGTGCGGCATATTTGAATTTGGACGGCGGCACGAATATCTTAAACGGTTTCGAGGGTGCGCAAAAGGAAAAAGTATATTTCGGCACCAACAACGGTAGTCCCGTTAAGTGGCGAGTTCTTTCAAAAAACGGTTCAAATTACGGTAGCGGTATGCTTCTGTGGGCGGACAGCCAAATTACCCAGGAGGCATATAATACTTATGCTTATAACCTAGACTACGCATTCTGGGGCACGAGCAAGATTCGTGCACTCCTCAACGGCGGCATTTACTACAACGCCGTTTCAAACCAGACCGACGCGCCTACGGCAACTACCCCGGTAAGCGAAACCGATTCCTGGTATGGCAAGCTGTTTAATTTGACCGAACAGAAAGCGGTAGAGGAGACTGGAAGCTACGTTACAGATCTCTGGGGGTGTAATGTTAACTATCCGACGTATCTGTACAGTAAGGCGGGCATAACCGTAACCTCTACGGAAAATGATAACTCGAACAACGTATGCGGTAAATACAACATCAACAGAATAGACGCTACAAGTCATCCCACGTCACAGTACGCTTATTATAACACGACATATGGCACCGTGTGGGAAGAAACGAGCGGCGACAAGCTGTTCTTACTTGATTATTACGATATAAACAATGCTGACTACGGCTTCGGAGACAGCGGACAGACCTACGAGAACAAGGTCACTGCATATGCGTACTCAGGGACGCCTCAATCTGACGTGTTTGCCTGTTATTTCGACGGCGCGGGTACTGCCTACAACAATATCACCTCCAACTATCTGAAAGACACCGGAGGAACGCCGTATTATTGGCTTCGTAATCCGGGTCGCCAAAATAACGCAAAATCCGATGCGCTCCTTGTCTGCTCGTGGGGTTGTATAGCTTCTCATTTTTGCAGCATCGATGGGGCTGCAGGCATTCGCCCTGCTTTTAATCTGGATACAACCAAGATAGTATATGCAAACAGTAAGAGCGTCAGCGTAGGTTCGACCTTTACGGACGTAACAACTAATGCATCTGTGACTACCCCCGAATACAAGCTGTACGTTAAGTCGGCGGACTACAATACTTATTCGTCAAAAGCTATCAGCACGATGAGGGTAGAAGGCGGCAACCTAAAAGTTATTTATAATAACCCTGCGGAAATTGAAAGCGGTAATATTGTGGTTCTTCTCACCGAAAAAGGCTCTACGGACGGTGCGGTTGCATATCAGGCTTCGGCAACGATAAGTTCGACCACGAGTGCTTCAAAAACTGCGGTTGCGTCTTTTTCATTATCGGGCATAGATTATAGTCAATACGACACTACGGTTCTGCTTACTTCGGCAAACGGCGGAAACTATGCCGAAACCGTTTACTGCAGTTATAATATGGAAGGTAACGTAACCGTACCGAGCGATGTGGAAAATCTTACTTACGACGGTACTTGCAAGTGGGTGGGCAGTCTTAGTACCAAGCCCGACTGGTTCGACGAAAATTTACATATCAACGATAACGTAATGACCGTTACCGCAATATCGTATAAGTCTATGGCGAAAGACGCAACCTTTACGCCGCTTACTGCAACCGGTGGTAAAAAGCTGACTGACCTTATAGTGGACGCGGGCGAGTACGAAGTTACTATGACGCTTGACAACGGCTTGAAGTGGGCGGGAAGCGCCACGACGGGCGGCGACAAAAAGTTCAAGATAAAGATAGGAAAGAAACAGTCTTCAATAGAAGCGCAATATGCCACTGCGCCTACTTACGTTCCAGATAAACTGCCTGAAATTTCTTTAAAAAATGGCGGCACGCCGGGTAAAATCGCGTGGGATGACGAGCAGGTTCCGAAATCTGGCACAAAATCATATACGTGGACTTTTACGCCGACGGATACCAACAATTACACGGAAGAAACGGGCAGCAAGTCGTTCACGTTTGCAGCGCGCGTAGTAGACACCGTAACGATAAAGTC
>CAMWWA010000081.1 GCA_947177825.1 uncultured Clostridia bacterium | reverse complement strand
TCATTTTGCCGCCGCGAACTATGCCGTAATGCGTTGCAATTTTTTCAAGCTCGCCGAGAATATGCGAAGATATTACGACCGTGCAATTATAGTTTTTGGTAATGTCAATGAGCACCTCGCGCATAATCCGCATACCGTCGGCGTCGAGTCCGTTTATGGGTTCGTCCAGGACGAGCAGCGCGGGATTGCCCAAAAGCGCAAACGCAATGCCTATGCGCTGTTTCATACCCAGCGAGCAGTTCTTGAATTTATTGCTTGCCGAGCCCTCCATGCGCACGACCTTTAAAACCTTGCGCACCTCCTCCGCCGCGTTGGGAATACCGAGGTTTGCCGCCTGCAGCATCATATTGTTCCACACGCTGTAATTGGGAAAGCATCCGGGCGCTTCGATTAAAACGCCGATTTTTGCTCTGACGTCCGCGTCCTTATAATCGCGCCCGAACAGCTTGATTTCTCCGCCGCTCGGAACCAGCAGTCCGCAGATAAGTTTTTCGGTCGTCGATTTGCCGCTTCCGTTCTCGCCGATAAAGCCGTAAATCGCACCCTGCGGAACGGTCATATCAAGACCGCTCAACGCCTGTTTCTGCCCGAAGTTTTTACGTAAATTTTTAATTTCTATAGCGTTCATTTTGCACCTCTTAATAACAGTCGCGCCTGCTTAAAACAAGCCAGCCGAGCACGTTGTACACAACCGCCCAAACCACCGAATTCATAAGGCAGATAAACAAGGACAAAGCGTTTGCCGAAAGGCAGGCGTACACCGACGAGCCGTAAAGGAAAATGTTGAGCGCGGGCGTATTGCCTATAACCGCCGCCGCACCTATTACGGGAATACCCGTTCCCAACACGAAGCACAGCGCAATGGAAATGCCGAATTTGGAGCGGAATATTACGTTGATAAAGGTGTACAGGCTTGCCCAGCCCAGGCTCATTATCATCTTGCCGAGTATGGCGCAGATAAGCGAGCCGGCGTTTATTTCAAACGGCAACCCCGTCGCCATCCCCGCAATCATACCGCCGATAAGATAGGTCACGCACATGCACGCCATCGAGAACGCGCCGAGCAAGGTTTTGCTCATCATATAGTCCTGCTTCTTCGCGTGGGTGGTGAACAGCTGCTTGACGTAACCGCTCTTGTAGTCGTGCCCGATAAATATCGAAATCATTATGCCGCCGAATATAAACACCATATTCATATTGGCGTATTCGCCCATATCGCTTATGACGTACAGCGGCTTGCTTGCGGCAACAATCTGCCACGCGTTGGTGAACATACCCGCCGCTTCGCCCTCGCCTCCCATTGCGCCCATTGAAACGAGCGCGGGTATAAGCGCGGCTATTACGAGAAATATGTAAAGGAGCGGCGTATGGAACAGACGGTAAAAGTCCACGCCCAGCATACCCTTTATACGCTTGAAAAAGCTCGGTTTTTCAAATTGCAGCATAGCCGGATTTTTCATTTTACGCACCCTCCTTTTTGCTCATAAGCTCGATATAGTACTCTTCCAGACCGACCTTATTCTTTTTTACTTCCGATACGGTGTGACCGTTTTGCAGCAGGCATTTGACTATTGCCTCGGTATCGTCCGCGTCGTAAACGCGGATATATTCGCCCTCCTGCTTGGCGTTGTAGAACATATCGTGCAGAATTGCCTTTGCCCCGGGTATATCCTTGACTTTAAGCGAAACGAACACCCGCGAGCGCGCGTCCATCTCTTCGGCGGACAGCTCCTGTATCATCTTGCCCTGACGGATAATTCCGTAGTGCGTGGCTATCTTTTCAAGCTCGCCCAGTATGTGCGAGGATATAAGCACTGTGCATCCCAGGTTGCGCGTAATGTCCACCAGTATCTCGCGCATAATCTTCATACCGTCGGTATCCAGACCGTTGATAGGCTCGTCCAGAATGAGCAGCGCGGGGTTGCCGAGAAGCGCCATGGCAATGCCTATGCGCTGCTTCATACCCAGCGAACAGCTCTTGAATTTTATGCGCGCGTTGTCCTCCATGCGGACGATTTTCAAAACGCGGTTAATCTCTTCCGCGCGGTTTTCGATTCCCAGATTTAAAGCCTGCATCATAAGGTTGGCCCACACGCTGGAATTGGGGAAACAGCCCGCGCTTTCTATCAACGCCCCCACGCGCACCCTCACGCCCGCGTCCGAATAGTCTTTGCCGAACAGCTTTATTTCGCCCTTGTCGGGAACGAGGTGTCCGCAGATAAGCTTTTCGGTAGTGGACTTGCCGCTTCCGTTCTCGCCGATAAAGCCGTATATGGCGCCCACGGGAACGGTCATATTCAGATTATCCACCGCATACATTCCGCGAAAACTTTTGGAAAGATTTCTGATTTCAATTGCGTTCATTTTATTCCTCCTGTTTTTTTACAATTATATTTTAACGGCACTATCGCCTAAATACCACAACACAAAAACCGAATTGTGTTGGTTTCTGAAAAATAGTTGTTTAATTTTCACTATTAGCGCATTTTTCAAAACCTGTAAACCCGCAAAGACGGGAATACAATTTATGATTGCAGAATTTATCTATAATCAACGTAACGAAGAATGCGGCGCTTCCTGCAATGGCTATCATTATATCTTCCATTGTATCGGCTACGGGGGATTTTCCCAAAGCTATAGACTCTAAGACACGTTGGGCATCTCCGCCTGTAATTCTGTCGGATATATATTCCCAAACTTCCCATATTGCCGCCACGCCCAATGTGAATGCAAAAATAATAAGGATAAAGCCTACGGGATTTAGTTTAGTGCCGTTCCAACGGACTAAAAAAACAAACACGGTTAAGCTGCACACAAAACCGAACGCTCCGTGCATAATCAAGTCCCAACACTGAACTTTGTTATACAATCCCATTGCGCTTCCCAAATTGCAAGCACAAAATACGAACACCGCAGAAATAACCGATAAAATAAGCGGTAACGGTTTTTTCGAAATTACTCCGCAAATCGGAAACAGCAAAGGAAACAATGCAAAAACCAATAATTGAGGATACATTGTCAGCCTGCTACCGTCAGTTAAGGCATAAATAATGCAGAATACAACCGCAATCAATTCCGATAATATTCCCGGCAACCATTGAATAAATTTCTTAACTTTCATTTGCACCTCGTAGTTTTACAGTAGCGGCGAAAATACTTTTACCATAGCGCGGATAAATCTTTGGCATAAATTTTGTTTCAACATACCGTTTCCGATTTGTATAGACTTTGCCTGCGTTTCTGAAATATCTTTCTTTATATCTTCCAAAACCTTATGCCTGTATATCCACACGCCGTTTTCAAAATGATGCACAAGCGAACGGTAATCCATATTTATTGTTCCGACGATAGCCGTTTCATCGTCGGAAAGATAGGTTTTGGCGTGAACAAATCCGCTTTCGTATTCATAGATATTTACACCCGCTTTCATAAGATTTGTATAATGACTGCGCGTCATTGAAAATACGAGTTTCTTGTCGGGGATATGCGGCGTTATTATACGAACGTCCACACCGCGCATAGCGGTATTTTCAAGAGCCTGAATAAGCTCGCTGTCTATAATCAGATAAGGTGTAGTAATATAAACGTACCGCTTTGCCTGGTTCAGCATATTTAATATGGCGGCTTTTGCAACCTGCCTTTCGTATACCGGTTTAGGACCGTCGCCGAACGGTATGCAATAACCGTCCTGCTCACATTTTTCATAGCCGTAGTAATCGGCAAAATTGTCGTTAGCTTTCTTGTCGTTTAAGCCGTAATCAATAAGAAACAGCCTTGTAAGCTCGTTCACGGCTTCGCCCTGCAAACGCAAGCCCACGTCCTTCCAATGCCCGAAGCGTTCTACACGGTTGATATATTCGTCGGCAATATTTACGCCGCCCGTATAACCGACTTTGCCGTCGATAACCGTTATTTTTCTGTGGCTTCGGTTGTTAAATTCGTTGTTGGCTTGTCCGCGCAAGCGGGAGAACGGAACTGCTTTTATTCCGAACTTTGCAAGTTTTTTATAGTAATTGCCCGGCAAAGTCATCATACAGCCTATGTCGTCATAAACAACGCGCACTTCAACACCGTTTGCCGCTTTCTCTTTAAGAATTTCTAAAATCGTGTTCCAGAATAAGCCGCCCTCGATAATGAAGTATTCCATAAAGATAAACTTTTCGGCTTTTTTCAAATCCTCGACCATAGCGACGAACAGTTCTTCGCCGAGCGGATAATAGCGTATATCGGTATTTGCATAAACGTGGGAATCTGACAGCTTCTTTAAAATAGCGGCTTGCGAAACGATTATTTCATCTTGTGAACCTATTTTTGCAAGCAGCCCCATATCGTCTTTTTTTATGCGCTGTTTTGTAAGCTGTTCCAATCTCTTGATTTGCTTTTTGTTCAGCTTACGCGAATAGAACATAAAGTAAAGCATAAACCCTATAATGGGAATAAGCATAACGAAAAACAACCACGGAAGCTTATAGTCGGGATTATCTTTGCGGTTTATGATTGCTATTGCAACGCCGAACTGCGTCAAGACTACGGCAAAATAGAAATACGGAATATATATCGTGAGCAACGACATTACTGCAATTACGGCAAGCGTTTCCAATACGACGAGAAATATCGCAACGATATAGCGGAACGGGATATAATTTATCTCCCGTTCCACCTTCTTGTTGTATTCGTTCACTATGATTTTCTTCTTCATAGGTACTCCCGAATTATTTATGCGGAATACTTTGGTTACAACCGAGCCTTTTCAAGTTCAGTCAACATTTTCTTCGCCCGTAACTTCAACAGCGTACTTTCCGTCAAGACCTTTTGACTTTAAGAACTCGTTAAACTCGCGGGCAAGCTCGTCTGCGGTATATTCGCTTGCATCGGTAACTTTTGCACCGTGAGTCACGCCGTAACCTGCCGTTGTTCTGTAAGCACTCGCTTGCGCTCTTGCAATGTTAGCTTTCGTTTGCGCCGATATTCCGTCAACGGCAGCCGCCGTTTTTGCAGGTGCTTCTTTAATGCCTTTTTTAAGGTTTGCAATAATGAGCTGAACTTTTGCCTTAAAGCCCTTCGTGTGCAGGAACTCGGTAAATTCGGGGTTGGCTTCCGCCGACTTGCGCTTTACCTCTTCAAGCTGCGCTTTATCCGCTTCCCTCTGCTTACGGGCGCCTTCCGCCATATTGGCAAACGCGACTTTGAATTTAGCCGCTATGCCTTTGGTGTGGCAGAATTCCTCAAACTGCCTGCTGATTTCCTCGTAGTTATGATTTGTGTTCTGTTCCATTGTTTTTAATCTCCTTATCTGAATAATTTTTTTATTTCTTTCGGCGTGTGAAAGAAGTATCTTCCATTGCTCCTCGCCGGTAGCCGATAAAAATTCGTTAAAGTCTTTTTCGGTCAATGCCGTGTTTTCTTTTTCTTCCATTTTTACACTCCTGCCTGATTACACTTATAGTTTAACCTGCATTTTTCAAAAGCACCACAACACAAAAACCGAAAAGTGTCGGTTTCTGATTGATTTTTGCAATAAATTATTTTATAATACAGCTATGAACAGGTCGGAATCCAAATTTCAAAACACAGCGAATAAGATGGGCAGTGCGCTTATAGCCTTATTGGAAAGCAAAGAGTTTGCCGATATAAGTATTATGGATATTTGCAACCAGGCAGGCGTAAACCGTTCCACTTTTTATGCGCACTACGATAATACGTACGATTTACTTCAACAGACCTATCAGGGAATGATAGGCAACTTTTTAACCGAATGTACTTTTGATGAACCCGTTGATTTATCGGATATGCGGAAGCTGAATACGGACGATTTAAACTTTATTTCCCCCAAATATCTGTTACCCTATTTGAAATATATAAAAGACCATAAGCGACTTTTTAAGATTTACGCCGACAACGCCCACGCATTCGAAACAAGCAATATGGACGATTATATGATTGAAAACATATTCGCCCCCATATATGCGAAGAACGGCGTAACCGACAAAAAACTCATTAACTATATGCAAAAGT
>CAMWWA010000080.1 GCA_947177825.1 uncultured Clostridia bacterium | reverse complement strand
CTTTTTCTATGTTTAATTTGGCAATGTGTTTTCCTAACAATAAATCGATCAAACACCCGACCAGGCTGACAATAAAAAGGCAAAGTAAAAACCAAAAATGAGCTATTGTAAAGCCGCCGTCGTAACCTGAAATGTCCGTCCACTTGGTAAAGAAAACAGCATAATGATTGAAAAAACCGCCGTCGTAGCCGCAATTGATTTTATCTGCCATATACGAAAGTATCGGGGCAATAACAAGCGTTCCGAAAACGAAAGGCACAAATAATTTTAATATGCGCTCCACAATGAATTGTTTTCTTGACCGTTTTGAAAGGGAAAAACGCGCACTTATGCCTGCCAATAGGAATAAAAGCGGCATAAACCACGACCATATTGAGCATAAAAAGGTGCTTAAAATTCTATCGGAACCTAAAATAATATAGTTGCCCTCTCCCCAACTGTTGTATGCCATTGCACAATGAAAAGGAATTAGCAGAAGTATACAGAGCCATCTTAAATTGTCTATATAATTTTTTCTCTCCATATACTCACTCTCCGCTATATTTCTGTTTATCGTACATTCATTATATCATAAATCAAAAGAAACTCAACCGAATAAATTTAGTACGGCATAAAAAACATATCCATATTTTAATAGGCTGCAAGTAGACTGTTCGTTTTGTACAGTAAACGCAAAAAAAACCGACGGGACAAAAGTCCTGTCGGTTTTTTGGAGCTACTGGCCGGACTTGAACCGGCGACCTGCTGATTACGAATCAGCTGCTCTACCAACTGAGCCACAGTAGCGTTTATTCAATTGCTTAAACATATTATATCAATTTACAAATAAAATCAAGCGTTTTTTCGTATCTTTGTAAAATTTGGAAAATTTTGCGCAAGCTATGTGTATGAACAGGAAAAACACGGTTATATGCGCATTTATGCTGTTATTCGTGCTGGTGGCAACCCAGTTTTTAAATATAACGCAATTGGTCAAGCCGCGCATTGCGCTTGCCGAAGAGCCGCAAAAGTGCGTATACCTTACCTTTGACGACGGTCCGAGCGATAAAGTCACCCCTAAAATTTTGGACGTTTTGAAAGAGGAAAACGTTAAAGCAACGTTTTTTATCGTAGGCAAGCTTGCCGAACGCAGAAAATATCTTATCGAGCGCGAATTCAACGAAGGGCACACGGTTGCCGTGCACTCCTATTCCCACGTATACAGGGACATTTATTCTTCCGCGGAAAAACTTTTGGAGGACATTGACCGCTGCAACGAGCTTATTCGCGAAGTGACGGGCGAATACGCCGCGGTTTACCGCTTCCCCGGCGGAAGCTTCGGTTTGAACCCCGACTTTATAAACGCGGTAACGGCGCACGGAATGCGCTACGTTGACTGGAACGCTTCGCTGCGCGACGCGGAAATTTGCAATGCCACTCCCGACGACCTATTTAAAGCGGCTATCGACACCCCCGCAAACCGCGACCACATAGTAATGCTTGCGCACGATACGACCGACAAGACCGTAACGGCGCAGGCACTGAAAAGCGTTATTAAATATTATAAGAACAGAGGCTACGTCTTTGAAAAGTTTTAATTATTGTCTATAATCCACCGCTTGGGTTTGTTCGGACGGATTAAAACTTTTAAAACGGCTCCCTCCGGCGGCGGAACGTTGCCTTTAACGTAACCGAGAGAGCGCTTGCCGTCGATTCTGGCAATGACGCGGAATTTTTTAAACACGGTATGCGTGCGCGAGTGCTCGCCGCTCTGAAAACTGCCCGACGACTCGAACGCGCAAACTTCCACAACAGCAAGCTTTTTTTCGCTGAATTTGCCGAGTCTTACCAAAATCAAATAATATAAATTATAGGCAATCTTTAACGGCAATATCAGCACGAAGCAGAACCCGAAAAGCCCGAAAATAATACCGAAAAATATGGACCTGAATAATATGCAGCAGGCAACAATCGAGCCTACGAGCAAAATCGTGCATAATACGTTTTCGGCAACCGTAAAGGTTGCAAGCCTGTTTGAAAAACGCTTCTTCTCCACTTTAAGTTCGCCCGACATTCTTTCTAGCGAGTTCGCCGGCAATTTGGTAAGTTGGTCGGCTTCCGCCTCTACGCGCTGCATTTCGTCGGTAAGTTCCTCGGGATTCACCATTGCCTGCTCGTACGCGTAAGCCAAACCGACAAAGTTTTTCTTTCTAAACACCATAAAATACATAAAGCCGAAACCGAATAAAATAAATAAGCCGCCGCTCACCGTTATCATAATTTCGTCCGAACCGTAAGTAACCACCTTGTTATTTTTATTTACGCGCACGGTCGTCTGCAAACCCTCATAGTAAGGTAATCTGCCGTCAACGTATTTTATATGTGAAAAGCGCCCTTTCGCGGTGACCTCTTTGCCGTCCCGCTCAAAAGTAAATTTTACGTTTAATTCGCTGCCTTCAGAGTTAAATTCGGATGAAATTACCGTTGCCTGTACCTCTTCGGCGGCGTTGTACTGCCCTAGCAAGACAAATCCGTATATCGCCAAACCCAACCCTACGACGATAAAAACCGATAAAAATATAATTAAAAATCTTTTTTGCGATTTATCATTCATACAAATACCGTTTCGCCCCGCCGTTGCAACGGCGGGGCGTTTCAAATAGGTTGACGTTTTTAATTATTCCACGCCGTAGGTTGCGCGGTATTCCTTCATCTTGTCAAGGTATTCCTTTCCTTCGATTATGCCGCTTTCGATAGCTTCGATAATGTCGGTCATATTGACTATGGAATAGACCTTTACGCCGAATTCCTTATAAACTTCCTGCACGGCGGACATCCGGCTTTCCAGTCCGCGCTCCATTCTGTCAACAGAAATTATCATGCCCGCGATTTCAACGTTTGCCGCCGCTTTGAGCTTGGGAAGCATTTCGCGAAGCGCCTTGCCCGAAGTCATAACGTCCTCTATTAAGATGACCTTTTCGCCGTCGACAAGCTGTTTGCCGACGAACAGACCGCCCTCGCCGTGGTCCTTGACCTCTTTGCGGTCAAAGCAATAGTTGAGGTCTACGCCGTAGTCGTTGGACAGCGAAACAGCCGTTGTGACCGCAAGGGGTATGCCCTTGTACGCAGGTCCGACCAAGGTTTCCGCCTTTAAGCCGTTCTGCTGTATGCAGGCGGCGTAATATTTGCCCAGGCGCGCCAGCTGCGAGCCCGTTTTGTAGTTGCCCGTATTGATAAAGTAGGGCGCTTTTCTTCCGCTCTTCAGCGTGAATTCGCCGAATCTCAAAACGCCGTTATCCACCATAAATTTTATAAACTGCTGCTTGTATGTAAGTTCCATATGTTTTCTCCGTTTTAGTTTAATTGCAAAGTGTCGACAATTTCGTTTACGTTTTTTATGCCGTGCCTGTCCAGCCACCCGTTCATTTCGTTTATAATTTTAGGCATTGCGAGAGCGTCGGCAAAGTTTGCCGTGCCTACCTGCACCGCCTTTGCGCCTGCCATCATAAACTCGAGCGCGTCCTTGCCGCTCATTATGCCGCCCATACCCACGACGGGAATTTTGACGGCGTGAGCCGCCTCGTAAACCATTTTAAGCGCAATGGGCTTTATGCCCGCGCCCGAAACGCCGCCCGTGTTGTTGGCTATGACAGGTCTGCGCTTTTCAAGGTCGATTACCATACCCGTAAAGGTGTTGACCAGCGATATGCAGTCCGCGCCGCCCCTTTCCGCCGCCTTTGCGTTGGTTGCAATGCTTTCGACGTTGGGCGAGAGCTTGACCATAAGCGGCGTTTTCTTTAAATTGCTTTTGGAAAGCGCGGTTACCTCTTCGATATTTTCGGGTTTGATACCCAGAGCCATACCGCCTGCGCGCACGTTGGGGCAGGAAATATTGAGCTCTACCATATCCACCAGCCCGTCAAGCGTACTGCAGATTGTGCCGTAGTCTTCCAGCGTGCTGCCCGCAACGTTGGCGATTACCGCAACGCCCTTATTTTTTAAAAAGTCTAAATCGTTTTCTATAAAGTGTTTAACGCCCGGATTCTGCAAACCCACCGCGTTTAAAATAACTCCGTGTCCTTCCGCAATTCTGGGAACGGGATTACCCAGGCGCGACGCATTCGTCAGCCCCTTGGTTGACACGCCGCCTATGCAGCTTATGTCGTAAATCTCGTCAAATTCTCTTCCGAAACCGAACGTGCCGCTTGCCGCAATGACGGGATTTTTAAGTTTTACGCCGCAGATTTCAACGCTTAAATTTGCCATTACAGTTGCACCTCGTTTATGTCGAATACGGGACCGTCCTTGCAGACGCGCGCGTTGGAACCGTCGCTCTTTTTGCACACGCACACGAGGCACGCGCCTATGCCGCAGCCCATTCTCTCTTCAAGGGAAACGAGGCAGGGCGTCTTTACGCCTTTTTCCTGCATTTTCTGCTTTAAAGCCCTGAGCATTACGGGAGGTCCGCAGGCGATTATCAGGTCTGCGGAAACGTTGTCTATATCCTCGAAATACGCGTTGACGGCGTTATTCTTTTTGCCGAGCGAGCCGTCGTCGGTAACCACGGTAAGCTTTTCGCTTTTGCCGAATTCGTCCAGAAGGCAGGCGCAATTCTTGTTGCGGAAGCCTATGTAAGAATAGAATTTTTTGTCTTTATTGCCACAAATTACGGGCACGAGAGGAAAAATTCCCACTCCGCCGCCTATTACGACTACATTTTTTGCACTTTCGGGAATTACAAATCCGTTTCCCAAAGGCAGCAACACGGCGAGTTTATCGCCCTTTTTTGCCTGTGAAAGCGCAACCGTGCCCTCGCCCTTGACCTGGAAACATACGGTGACGTCGTTGCCCTCCGCCTTAACTATGCCGAAGGGGCGCTTTAAAAGGCGCGAGCCGTCGCCCGTGGAAATATTGAGGAACTGTCCGCCCTTGATTTCGCCTGCGCTTTCAGGCAGAGTTACCGTAAGCGCCCACACGTTTTCGGCGATATTTTCAACCTGCTTTACTGTTGCAACCAGCTCTTTCATCTACCTATTTTTCCTAACGTGTTCACTAAGTCGCGCTGCATATCTATGCACGCCGCCCGTGCCGCCTCCGCATAACTCATACCTGCGTAAGCGGGCTTTTTGTATGCGCAGATTATTCCGCGCGAATTGTTTACGATGCCGCCCAGTCCGCGGTCGTCGAAACAGCATTTAAGCATTTCGGCGTTTGCGCCCTGCGCACCGTAACCGGGAATAAGGAAGAATGTGTTCTTTAACTGTTTGCGCAGTCTTGCCGCCTCCTCTGGATGTGTTGCGCCGACAACCGCGCCCACGTCCGAATAGCCGTACTTGCCTATGCAGTCCTTGCCCCAGCCGTCAACGAGGGCACCCATACGCTCGTAGAGCGTTTCGCCGCTTTCGAGCTTTAAATTCTGCAATTCGCCGCTGGAAGGATTGGAGGTCTTGACCAACACGAAAATGCCCTTGTCGTTATTCTTTACGTCCTCGACGAAGGGCGCGATGCCGTCCGTGCCGAGATAGCCGTTAACCGTAAGCATATCGGCGGGGAAGGCGTTTAATTTCTTGCCGTTGATATCCGTCTTGCCGAGATATGCGGTTGAATAGCATTTTGCCGTGGAGCCTATGTCGTTGCGCTTACAGTCGGCAATGACGTATAGCCCCCTGCCCTTTGCGTAATTTACCGTGTAATCGAACGCGCGCAGACCGTTGTAGCCGTACTGCTCGTAGTAGGCAACCTGCACCTTAACCGCGGGCACGATATCGCACACCTTGTCGATTATGTTCATATTGAACTCGATAAGCTGTTCGACAACGCCCTCGAAAGTAGCCATTCCGTCGCGCATCTCGTCGGGCAGATAGCTGAAATCGGTATCCAGTCCTACGCAGGTGGGATTTTGCATTTCGATTATTTTGTCAATCAATTGGTCAACCATATTTAATTTCCCTCTTTTTAAATATTCTCAGTTATTTGTTTTTCCGTGAACTCAGCACGAATATTTCATTTCGCCGTCAACAATAGTTGCGTGCACTTTGCCGTACACCTCATATCCGTTGAAGGGCGTGTTGTTGCCCTTTGAAA
>CAMWWA010000079.1 GCA_947177825.1 uncultured Clostridia bacterium | reverse complement strand
GCGCTTTTTCTTAGCCTGTCGTTAGCCTATCGTTTCAACGTTTATAAGGTTGCTGTTGCCGCTCTTGCCGTTGGGAGTACCGCCGGTTAAAACTATCCTGTCGCCCTTGGTCACAAGCCCCGTGTCTATCGCGGCGCGCTTCGCGTAGTGGAAGAGTACGTCCACCGAATAGAACTCCTCGCTCATAACGGGTATAACGCCCCAGCTCAGCGCAAGCTTTCTGTAAGCGCGCTCGTCGGTTGTCATACCTATAATGTCAATCATAGGTCTGAAACGCGAAACCGTTCTCGCCGTGCCGCCCGTACGCGTGCACACTACTATAACCTTTGCGCCTATGTCCTGCGCAAGCGTGCAAGCCGAATGCGAAAGGGCTTCGGCAAGGTTTTTAACGTGGTAGTCGCTGTCCTTAATGTAAGCGATATAGTTGGTGTTAATCTCCGCCTGCTGCGCAATTTTCGCCATAGCGCGCACCGCCTCTACGGGGTAAGCGCCCGCCGCCGTTTCGCCCGAAAGCATAATGGCGGAGGAGCCGTCGTATACGGCGTTTGCAACGTCGGAAATTTCCGCTCTGGTGGGGCGGGGCTGTTTAATCATCGATTCCAGCATCTCGGTTGCGGTAATCGTACGCTTGCCGCGGATACGGCACTTTTTGATAATCGTTTTCTGAATGGCGGGGAGTTCCTCGAAAGGCACTTCCACGCCGAGGTCGCCGCGCGCAACCATAATGCCGCCGCAAACGTCGATAATGCTGTCAAGGTTATTAACGCCCGCGCGGTTTTCGATTTTTGCTATAATTTCAATCTGGTCGTCCTTGTCGCCGCACGCTCTCAGCCAGTTTCTTACGTCTATAACGTTCTGCGCCTTGGATACGAAGGAGCACGCAACGAAATCTATTCCCTGCTCGACGCCGAACTTCAAATCGGCTTTGTCCTGCTCCGAAAGGTATTCCATTTCCAGCTCCTTGTCGGGGAAGAACATCGACTTGCGGTTGGAAAGCTCGCCGCCGACTAAAACCTTGCAAATAACGTTTGGCTTTTCTACCTTAATAACTTCAAAGATAATAAGTCCGTTGTTCAGCAAAATTTTGTCGCCTGGGAACATCTGCTCGCAGATGCCCGCAAAGGAAACGGAAACGCGCGTCTTGTCGCCTTCTATTTCGTCGGTGGTAAAGGTAAAGGTGTCGCCTTCTTTAAGCGTTACTTTGCCCTTTGCAAAGGTCTTAATGCGGAACTCGGGACCCTTTGTGTCCAAAAGAATGGGCAGGGGCACCTTCTTTTTTTCGCGCACCCTCTTGATAAGGTCTATCTTAACGGCGTGTTCCTCGTGCGTTCCGTGCGAAAAATTGAGTCTTGCCACGTTCATACCCGCGTCAATCATCTTGGATAAAACGTCTTCGCTTTCGCTTGCGGGGCCGAGCGTACAAATAATCTTGGTTTTCTTCATAGTTCACTCCTGAAATTTTTTACGCCTTTATTTTAAAATAAATGAAAGTAAATTGCAATAATTATTTATAAATAGTTGTACAAAAAATGAAAAACGTGTTAAAATGTAAAAAATCCGAGTTAATTATACGGTTGCGGGCAAAGAAATTTGCGTGAGGAAAGTCCGAGCATCACAGGGCAAGGGTGCCTGTTAACGGCAGGTGAAGGCGACTTCAAGGAAAGTGAACAGAAATATACCGCAGAATTTTATTCTGTAAGGTTGGAATGGCGAGGTAAGAGCTCACCGTAGCGGCGGTAACGCGGCTAGCCAGTCAAACCCCACCCGATGCAAGATTGGGATAATACCTTATTTGAATATAGGGGCTGCCCGTCCGGTATTATCCGTTAACATCGCTTGAACCGTTCGGCGACGGACGGTCTAGATAGATAACCGTACACGACAGAACTCGGCTTACAGATTAATCTCGGATTTAATTATGGGAGCCGCGGCGTAATTGCGCCGCGGCTCTCTGCGTTTTTATGCCAAAATCATTTTTTCGTTGGGATTGTCGAGAAGGAGCGGAGTGCTTAAATACCGCCATAAGCCGTATGCTTTGGACGACAATTCCGCGCACGCCTGCGCGCTTACTGCGTTTTCGGGCGTAACCGTAAGCAGGGGGAGCAGCCCGTCCGCGCGTTCCTTCTTGACCGCAAGCACCTTTACGGGCAGACCGCCCTGCAAAAATTCCTGTGTTTGGTCGGCGTATAAGCCCAAAAGATTTGCCGTCAGTATGCGCCTCACGCGTGCCTTGGAATAGCGTTTGGAGCACGCAAGCTCGACAATTTCTTCAAAGCCGTGCCCGAACGCAAGATTTTTCAGTCTGTTTTCCAGACCCTCGGTACAGCCGTAAACGCGCTTTAAATTTTCCTTGTCGCAAAGGTACAGCCAGTCCGCGGCAAGGCGGCGGAACCTTTTGCCGTTGTCGGTTGATTTTATAAAGTCGTCATATGAACATTCGGGCATTTCGTTTTTAATCCGTGGGTTGTCCGCGTTTGCGCGTATGCCGCTTGCCGAGGAGTATCCGTCCGCAAGCCGCTCGTCGTTATAATCCGCGCCCACGCGCTTAACGGGCAAAAGCCTTATATCCGCGCCTGAATTCAAAACCGCCTTCGCGTATTCCACGCCCAGCACGTTGTTGGGGGAGGAGAGCAGTCCGCCGTTGCCGCCGCACGCCTCGAACGCCGCGCCGTAGCTCTTTATATAGCTTTCGCCCCAATCGAGGTGTTTTTCAAGCGTGGCTTTAAAAAGCGCGCTCTCGTCAGACAGAATTTTGGCGGCGCTTTCGAATATTCCGCCGTCCTCGCAGGACTCGCCGTCCCCGCAGCTGCTCTCGCAGCCGAACGCAACGCATTTAACCTGCGGTATGGACGAAATAATATTAACCGCGCCCTTTGCAAAGATTTCCGCAGGCGCAACGGCAAAGGGTACGGGCAGTTCCACAACCGCGTCTGCACCGCACAAAATAGCGTGTTTCGCGCGTAAAAATTTGTCCGTGCGGCATATTTCTCCGCGCTGCGTAAACTGTCCGCTCATTACGCACAGCACCGCGTCGCAACCGCTCAGCTCGCGCGCACGGCGCAGCAAATAAGCGTGACCGTTGTGGAATGGATTAAATTCACAAATAATAGCACAAATTTCCATTTTAATCTTTACAACCGCAAAAATTTATTATATAATGATACCGTTCAATAATCCGTCGTTCAACTATATTATAAAGCATAAACGCGGATAAATAAAGCATTTTAAGGAGTTTTGATATGGGATTACTCGAAGAGATTAAGGCAAAGGCTGCCGCACGCAAAAAGACCATAGTTCTTTGCGAGGGCGAGGACAAGCGCGTTGTCGAAGCTGCGGCAAAGATAACAAAGGAAGGCATTGCCAAAATAGTTCTTATAGGTAATAAGGAGGAGTGCGCAAAGGTCGCGCCCCACGTCGATTTGACGGGCGTAACGCTTATCGACCCTCTCACGTCGGACAAGACCGCAAAGTACGCGGCGATTTTATACGAAGCGAGAAAGGCAAAGGGTATGACCGAGGAGCAGGCGGCGGAGCAGGCGAAGGACAGAACAATGTTCGGCGCGCTTATGCTCAAAGCGGGCGACGTGGACGGTTACGTTTCGGGCGCATGCCATTCGACGGCAAACACGCTCCGTCCCGGCTTGCAGGTCGTCAAGACCGCACCCGGCATCAAGACCGTATCCAGCTGCTTCATAATGATAGCCCCCGAGGGTGAAAACAAATACAATCCCGACGGCGTTGCGGTGTTCGCGGACTGCGCAATCAATATCGAACCCGACGCACAGCAGCTTGCCGACATAGCGGTATCTTCCGCAAAGACGGCTAAGGATATCGCGGGCATCGAACCCAGAGTCGCAATGCTTTCGTTCTCGACAAAGGGAAGCGGCAACGACGACAAATTCTTCAAGTCCGTTCCCAAGGTGCAGGAGGCAACCGCGCTTGCAAAGGCAATGGCTCCCGACCTCGCTTTGGACGGCGAATTCCAGTTCGACGCGGCAGTCGCACCCGAAGTAGGTCAGCTTAAGGCTCCCGGCTCCAAGGTTGCGGGACACGCAAACGTTTTCGTATTCCCCAATATCAACGCGGGCAATATCGGCTACAAAATCGCACAGCGTTTCGGCGGCTATATGGCAATCGGTCCCGTTTGCCAGGGCTTTGCAAGACCTTTGAACGATTTGTCCCGTGGATGCAACGTAGAAGATATTGTCGCCACTGTTGCCGTTACTGCATTGCAGGCTGAATAATTACAAGGAGTAATTCGAAATGAAAATATTAGTAGTTAACGCAGGAAGCTCTTCACTTAAATATCAGCTTATCGACATGGAAACGGAAGCCGTGCTTGCAAAGGGCGGCGTTGAAAGAATAGGTATTCCCGGCTCGCTTCTTAAAGCAAAGGGCAACGGCAAGGAAAAGGTTTACACCCAGGACATGCCCAACCACAAGGTTGCAATCGAGCTTGTGCTTTCCGCATTGCAGGATAATGAAATCGGCGTTATCAAGTCGATGAACGAAATCGGCGCGGTAGGTCACAGAGTGGTTGCCAGCGGCGAGTACTTCAAAAAGCCCACTCTCGTAAACGACGAAGTTCTCAAAACTCTTGAAAAGACTTTCGAGCTTGCGCCCCTGCACAATCCCGCGGCGGCAACCGGCTTGAAGGCGTGCATAGAGGTTATGCCCAAAACGCCAATGGCTCTCGTGTTCGATACGTCGTTCCACCAGACCATGCCCGAAAAGGCGTATATGTTCGGCATTAAGTACGAAGACTACAAGGACTACGGCGTAAGAAAGTACGGCGCGCACGGCACCAGCCACAAGTTCGTTTCGGCGGAAGCGGCAAAGTACCTGGGCAAAAAGCCTTCCGAGCTTAAAATAGTAACCTGCCACCTCGGCAACGGTTCGTCCATTTCGGCGGTTGACGGCGGCAAGTGCGTGGATACTTCCATGGGCTTCACTCCCTTAGACGGCGTGCTTATGGGTACGCGTTCGGGCTGTATCGACGCGTCGGCGGTCGAGTTCCTTGCAAGAAAGAAGGGCTTGAACCACGCGGATATGGTAACCTACCTCAACAAGCAGTGCGGCGTTGCGGGTATTTCGGGCGTTTCTTCCGACTTCCGCGACCTTGACAACGGAGCAAAGGATGGCAACGCAAGGTGCGCTCTCGCTCTGGATATGTTCAATTACCAGACCAAAAAATTCGTCGGTTCCTACGCTGCGGCTATGGGCGGACTTGACTGCATAGTGTTCACCGCAGGCATAGGCGAAAACTCGCCCGGCGTTCGCGAAGGCGTCTGCGAAGGACTGGAATTCCTGGGCGTACAGCTCGACAAGGCGGAAAACGCAAAGCGCGTGGACGGCATACACGAAGTGTCGGTCAAGGGCAGCAAGGTAAAGGTGCTCGTTATTCCTACGAACGAGGAACTTGTTATCGCACGCGAAACGGCGGAACTTTTATAAAAAAGCGCAATTACGGTATATTTTGAGTTGACAAACTTTTTACGGTAATATATAATCGTGTAGTCGGCTCAGAATATGATATTAGAGATTAAAAAGCTAATGGCAAGGGCTGCTTACACGGGCGAATTTTCGTTCGATTACCAGCCGCCGCAGGAAAGTATATTGATTCCGTTATGCCGTATACAAGGCGGCGTAAAGGTAACGGGCGATTACGAAATTTTCGAAAACGACGAGGTGGAAGTAACCTTAAAGATTTCATACCTTCTCGTCGGTTCGTGCAGTTACTGCCTTGCGGACGCGCAAAAGCCCGTCGAATATTCAACCGACGTGCTGTTCGTAACCGATAAAGACGATTGCGACAACTACGTCTACGACGGCAACAGGCTCGACTTATCGACGGCCGTAAACGACGCATTGCTTTTCAGTCAACCCAAAGTTTTGCTTTGTAAAGAGGACTGCAAAGGCGTTAAATTCAACTAAGACAAATATAGAGAGGTGATAGATAATGGCAGTACCCAAGGGAAAACAGTCCAAGAGCAGAACGAATAAGAGATTCGCTAACTATAAGGCTACGGCTCCTACGCTTGTAGAGTGCCCTCATTGTCACGAGCTT
>CAMWWA010000078.1 GCA_947177825.1 uncultured Clostridia bacterium | reverse complement strand
GTCAATTCGTCCTTCATTTTACGGAAGTAATACTCGTTTATAGTTTCCTCGCCAGACTGTTGGTTTGACAATTCGAAATCGGGAGTAAAAGTATAGTTTGTTATAATATCAAACTCTTTCTCCTGAGGCACGGAAAACTCTATCTCTTCGTACTTCTCTTTCTTTAAAATGCGGTCGGTAAGAAGCGATTGTAAGCTCAATCCCGCAATGACGGTCAAATCGTCGAAATAGTCGCCGTCCACGGGCAAATTCTTGTCCTTGACGTCAACGCTGTATCCGAGATAAGTGTACGACGAAACAAACAGCCACAGCTTATAGCAGTTGTTATAATCGACGTTCTTCATTAAAAGGTTGGTCTTTTGAATGGGCGGACGCACGGGTTTTGCTTTGTCGAGCTTCTTCATAAACTCCGTGGTCTTCAAAACGCGCAGCCTGCGGCGGATAGTTTCAACCCTGTTGAAAAGGTCCTCGTTTTTGCTTGCTTCCTCGGAGGATTCGGGCGGCTCCTGCACCTGCAAATTGATATTGCATTTGAATCTGCTTATTCCGTACTCGAACTCCGACTGAACGCAAACGTTGGTCTGCTCGAAATTATCTATCTTGCCGTTCAAATCCTTATAGCGCTGCTCGACGAACTTAATAAGCCTGTTAATAAGCGCGCAGATAAAGCGGTTTTCGTATATTGCGATATCCTCGTCCATCTCTACGGTTAGCAGTTTTTTGGGCGTGACTTCGCCTTTTTTATCAATATTCTGCACGAATTGCGAGTGCGTCGTCAGGTGCCTGACCGTTCTGGAATTGGTGCGGCGCACCTTTGCAACGTCGAGAATAAGGTCGCTTTCCGCAATGAACTTACGGGGATTGCGCACAATCTGCTCTATGGATTGAAGGGCGCCTTCGATTGTCAATACCCAGTTATCGTCAAGCATAACCGACTGCGAAACGACGTTATGCAAAACCTTATTTTGACCGGCGCGAAGCGCGGTAAGAAAACGGGAATAGCTCTGGCTGTCCCCGCCTATCTTTTTCATAAACTTATTTAAAAAAGTCTTATCCATATCACACCTTAAAAATATAGCCTAACCCGTCGGGTCAGGCTTTTCAGACATAAAATGCCGATTATGACATCTTTAACAATTCCTTTACGTAATCAATGCAGTACGGCATAGAACCCGTGCCGAACTTATCGTTAAAGAAATCGATAAGCGCGTTAAGCTCCTTATGCAGGAAAGGCAGGTTGAGCGCATTGAACTTACGCAGAATTTTGGACGTTATAATGAAATCCACGCCGCCGAGCTCGCTTCCGCCGCACGCCATGTAGATAGGAACGAACAGCTTAAGCTGTTTCATAATACGGTTACCGAAGCTGATTTTAAAGTTTTCGCGAATGTGCGCGTCAAACTCTTTAATAAGCGCGAACGTCTCTTCTGAAATTTTGAATTCGTTATGCGCACGCTCGAACAGGCTGTCGAGATAGCTGTACGAACAGTTATAGCTTTCAGTCAAAGGCGCGTCAAAATAGTCCGCCTTGTTATTAAGTTCAAGCGTAACGGCACGGTCGTAAACCTTATCGGTAATGGTAAACGTCGAATCGTCGTTGTTCGCCGTTCCGATAAACCATATGTTCTGAGGCACAAGGAATTTGCCGTAAACGACGTTTTTGGGGTCGTCCTCGCGGGGCGAAGCGATAAGGTCGATATTCCACTCCGCCACGTCGGGCATTTCCATTATGGACAGGAAGTCCGCAAAGTAATATTCTATACGCGCTAGGTTCATTTCGTCGAGGACCATAAAGTTAGGGTCTTCGCGAAGCGACACTTCATACAGCGAAGCAAGGAAATCGGTTTCGTTGAACTTCTTGGTGAATTCGTTAAAGTAACCGATAAGGTCGGCTCTGTCACGCCAGGAAGGCTGAACGGAAATTATGGAAGTTCCGTTATTGAAGAACTTACCCATTGCATAGGGCAGCGAAGTTTTACCTGTACCGGAAATACCTTCAAGTATAATTACCTTAGAGGTTGCCATACCCGAAAGGAATATACGTATGGTTTCCTCGGTGTAGTAAAGCTTAAGCTGTGAAGCCGCGAAGTTTACAAATCTGGTAACTATCTGCGGCAAAGTAAGCATATCGTCGTCGGTCATATATACAACGTTGGGATTACGCTCATACTTCTCGTCAAGATTGATAAGCTTTGTAAAGCGGTTGTTGTTCTCCTGCTGCTCCTCGTCACCGAGAGCAACCTCGCCGGTATCTGAGCCGGAACCTGCCGCCTCGTAACCGTTCATACCCAGTTTAAGCGCAAAAATCTTGCTCTTTTCCTTAACGAGCGCGTCCGCCTGCTCCTTAAGGCGCGCAACCTCTTCCATCAACCTGTCTTTATCGACTTCCTTCGCGCGGAAGAAAATATATCTGCGCACGAGCTGGAACAACCTGTAACAAACGAAAAACAGAAATGCAATATTAGCCAAAGAGACGATAATAAGGCATATCCAGCCCCACACGTCAAACGTGTTGGCGTGCTGTCCGAGATTCTGGCAATATGAAATAGCGTCTCCTATAAATAATTTATAGAATAAATAGAAGAACGTTTTTATGAAATACCATAAGTTTTTTAACCACGCCCATAAAAAATTGACGTAGTATTCAGCAAACGCTGCCATTTATTTCCACCCTCATTAATTAGTTTAGCAAATTTGCGAAACTTTAATTACTTTTTATCCTCTTCATTTTGTTCGGCGGGTTTATCTTCCGTCTTTTCCTCCGTAGCCGCCTTATCCTCGGCAACGGGTTCTTCCTTATCGCTTTGTGCAGCTACAGGCTCCGTATTCTGCCCCTGCATTTCGGCAAGAAGTTCCTGCCTTATCCTCTCTCTTTCTTCAAGCTGGGATTGCTCGGCTTCCGCCGTCTGCACCTTCTTTTCCTTTTTGATTACCAAAATAAGGTTGACTGCAAAGTACGCAACGACGATAAGCGAAGGCAAAACTATGCAAACGAAGAAGCCTGCGGAAGAATTCATAAACAGGAACAGTTTACCTATTCCACCCGCTTTGCCCTGATATACGCCTACGACCTCGGAAGGAAGAACTCTTTCAGTAGCGCTTGAAGGGTTGTGGTCACCGTGAGTGAGGTAGTACCTAACACTGCCGTCGTCATTTTTTACAACTTCCTGAATACGGTGGCTGTTTAAGGTCCACTTACCGTTGACTAACTCCGTGGTTCTGAAAGTGATAACCTGTTCTTCTTTTAAATTTTTCGCCTCATCTTTCGATACAAGCTTGATAGCAATCAAATCGCCCGGGTTAAAATTATCCTTTTTATCGCCCTTCATTGAATCGGTACGAACGGCAAGGTAGGCTTTACCGAAAATTTCGGTATACTGGTCATAGCCCTTAGCCTTCGAGCTTATAGTGCACACCGCCAGAAACAGTGCAAAAACAAGCACTACCGCCACGACGACGTCCACCACTATATTTAAAATCTTTTTTGTTTTAGGTGACATATTTATTTTAGGTAACATTTCTTCTTCCTGCGTATAATACCTATTTTGAGTCCACAATATATTATACCTTATGTATTTTACCACATAATTCACAGTAAATCAATAGCAACGGTAAATTTTTTTTAAATTTAAGCAAAAAAATACCGACGGGAAATTCCCGTCGGTAAATTATTTGCTAAGTATTACTATCAAGTACCTAATTAGGAGCCACTCGAAGTAGAAGGATCGGTGAACTGGAAGTCAAGCTTAACACCGGTCAAGTTAATCTGGTTCATGGTGTTAACGTCTTTGTGATGACCGTCGAAGTAAACCATAATGTGAATTTCGATATACTTCGTTGCGTCAAGATCACCGTCGTTAACCTTTAAGAAATTACTTTCAGCAGACTCTCCAAACACGTGATTATTGCCTGCATTAAGCTCTTTTCTGTTCCATTCAGTAGAAGTATCCTTAGCACCGCTCTTATCGGAATTCCAGTCAAGCGTACGATACAGAATGATTACGGATATAGGGTCGTTATTGGTAGCCTCGGCATTAACCTTAGACCAGGTTTCATCCGAAATAGTCATATTAACGTTTTTTACGGCAACGGTACCTGCAACCGAAACGTACATGTTAGTTTCAATAACGTAACCGGTGAAAGTGGAAAGCGTTGTTTTAGTATCCATATCAATAGTACCGTCAGTTGACGTCGTACCCTGAGCAGTGTACCAGTTAGCTTTGTCTGTTATGCACTTGGAATCTTCGGGGTCATTAGTAGTATCGTCGGATAACGTTTTGTCCGCAGCTACGGTTTTATAAGAAGAAGGTAACAGCTTTACAGGAATCAATGCGCCTTCCTCCGCATCTTCGCTCGTATCGGCAACCTTACCAACCTTCGCCAAGCTAATTTCCTTCCAACCTTCAGACAGGTTAGCAGCCGTATCTGCAATAACCAGGTAGGCATTGTTCGTGCTGACTGCAACCTCCAAACCCTTTGCGTCAACGGTGCCGTTAGACGTAAACCATGCGAACGTTGAACCTGCGGACAGGGCAACAGCCGCGACCAGCGCACATGCAGCGCCTACAATTTTCTTTGTTGCTTTCATTTTCCTTTATCTCCTTATTATATCGTTTTTTGCGGGCTGTGCCCGTTTAATAAAAGCCTAAGTTATCAATGACCGGTGAAATCGATGCTCATTTTAAGGCTTTCGCCTATAATCTGGTCGATACACTCGGGGTCCCAACCTTCCAGCCACATAACCACGGTGAAGCGAATCGTATCGCCTGCCGCCAGGTTTCTGTAACCGAGGTCGCCTTCACGGTTGACCACACAAATATCGCTTGCAAACGATACCGTATTGTGCGTTCCGTACTCGATATTACTATTTAAATATCTTTCGTTTTCCTCGTTCTTCTCGGCTTTCTTGTAAATTACGTAAGTATTATCCGAAAGAAGAGGCTCGTGCTCTATCAGCATAAAGCGGACGGCGTCGTCGATATGGATATCGGACTCTTTGTCCTTTATAACCACGGAATCGATATTGACGCGCATATCCACGTCTACCGCACGCGAAGAATTGTTTACCAGCCAGAAACTGAACGAATAGAACGAATAGCGTCCTCTCGTCTCGTATATGCTGTGCTCGCCGTCGTACTTAGCTATGTCGTTAGGTAAATTTCTATTATACCTGTTAGGAATATATACTGAGTCCGGGTCAGGAATCCACGTTGCGTCTTCGTATCCGCCGTTAACGGGCACTCTTAACCGCGAAGTCTGCCCCGACAAATCCCTGTTCATTGTCAAAGCAAGATTTACACCGTCGTCGTTCGCTATTCTTAATACAAAATACTCAGCTTTGTGCGCATAAACCGTAAAGCCCGCGAACACCAGCGAGATTGCAAGCGCAATGGGAATTACGATTTTAGATATGCGTATCCACTTTAGTCGTTTCGTCCACCTCACGCTTTTTCCCCTCAAAATCACTCAAAGCAAACGCAAATTCTTATATACAAACTAAAAAAGCCAAAACTTATGCCCTATACGTCCGAGGGAATAGCTTTGGCAACTGACGACCATAAACCGATTTTTCCACCGGTCGTTAGGTTCTTAAGCTTTGCGTCCTGACCTTTCGGACAGTTTGCTTTTAACAATCTTTACAATATGTATTCTATTACTTATTGTATAAAAAGTCAATAGCAATTGTGAAATTTTTTAAAAATTTATTTAAAATTTTGTTACAACTTGTCAAAATCAGGTAAATTTTAACTAATTGCACCAAACGCCGACCTTAAAAAACGCGGCTAATTGGCATTATTTTACAAATTGTATTCCTCGGGAGGCTGAGGCTTACCGTAGTGATAGCCCTGACCGTAGCCGATTTTCAGTCCCTTTATATAGTCCAGAATGACCTCGTCCTCCACACCCTCGGCAACGATTGCGAATTTTTTCTGTTCCGCAAAACCGACAAGCGTTTCGACAAGACCTCCGATAAGGAAATCGTCCTGCGCCTGCTCGATAAACTTCCTGTCAAGCTTAACCCAGTCAAACTGCAAGTCGTCCAGAGTTTTCAACGACGACATTTCCAGACCGAAATCGTCCACCGCTATTTTGAAGCCCATCTGCGTGAGCTTTAAGATATTGGAAGATACTTCGGGCACCTTGTCGAACATAGCGAACTCTACAATTTCCATGCAGATATTCTTTGCGGGAATTTTAAAGCGCTTGTAAATCTTTCTGAACTCTTCGGCGAGATGAGGATACATCAGCTGTTTGGGCGAAAGATTGAGCGAGAATATAAGCTCGCTGTCCTCGGGATGGTCCTTATAG
>CAMWWA010000077.1 GCA_947177825.1 uncultured Clostridia bacterium | reverse complement strand
TGACCGAAGTGCACGCCTGCCTCGAGGAGCTGTTTCATAGTGATAACTGCCATATAAAACCTCCGTTAAACCTCCCCGCCGGCGTGTCGCCGTTGTGTCAAACGTTAACACTTAAGGACTGTTAAGCGGAATTGAAAGATTTTTCCGCCACGGGCAGTCCGCCTTACGGGTGTGAATTTTTTTATAGCTTTGATATTTTAGCATAACAAAATAAAGTTGTAAAGCGCTTTTTATCACCTTATTGAAAATAAAATGCGCGGAAGATACAAAACTTCCGCGCGTTTAATGCGTTTAAAAATATTACTTTGCCTGCGTGAATACGAGGATGAACGAATAGCCGCCCCTTTCCGTGCCCTGCTCCAGCTTGCTGCCGTTAACGGTAAACTTTTCGGCTACGGTTTCGGTTTCGCCTACGTAGACGGTAACTTCCTTACCTTTCTGCTTCCAGGTGTTGATACTCGAACCAATTTTGCCGTCCTCTTTAAAGGTGTACTTAAGGCTGCCGGAAGCGGATTTCAAAGCCTCCTTGACAGTGGTAGCCGCAGCCTTCTGAAATTCGGTAGCGTCCTTGGGAAGGTCTATCTTCACGTCCGAGAACTCGTAAGTCTTGCCGCTTACGTTAGCCGTACAACCTGCGAATGCGCACGCGAGAACAACAACCGCAATGAGCGCAACCGCCGCCTTGAAAAACTTTTTCATAACATAAAACTCCTTATTGTTTTTTTCAGTGAGAATTATATTAAATATAATTTACTTTGTCAAGCCTCTTCGCCGTCTTCGCCTTCGCCGACGTCGCCTTCTTCGTCTTCGTACTCTTTCTGATAGTACTCGAACACCTCTTCCAAAAGCGCGTCGTCCTCGATGGGCTCGAGCATCTGCTCCTCTTCCTTATAGCGGAAGATTGCCACTTCGTCCTCGGCAATGGCGTCGTTGGGCTCTGCGGCAAGCAGAAGCGCGTACTTTTCGCCCTTGTATTCGGTCACGTCCAGAAGTCTGAATTTGATGACGTTATCGTCGTCGTCAATCAGCTCTATGATATCTTCTTCCTCTTCCTCGGTATCCTTAACGTTTTTATTCTCTGCCATGGTTATACTCCTTTATGGTTGATTTTCTGTAAATAGCCGTCCAGTATGTTTGCGGCGGCAAGCGCGTCCACGTATGACTTGCGCTTTTCCCTTCTCATACCCTCTGATATGAGCGTTTCGTGCGCCATAACCGTGGTGAACCGTTCGTCCTCGCACACAATAGGGATATCTGTCGCCTCCCTGAGCGCGCTTAAAAACCGCTCGGTCTTTTGCGTTTGCAGCGCCTCGCTTCCGTCGAAATTGACGGGTAAGCCGCACACAATCGTGGTTGCGCCCTTTTCCTTTGCAATGCCGACGAGTGCCGCCACGTCCTCCTTGAATCCCTTGCGGTGATAGGTTTGCGACGGCAGGGCGTAGGTATTGAAAGGGTCGGATATAGCCACTCCTATGCGCTTATCCCCTATATCGAAAGCGACGTACCTTTGCAAAAAATCACCTCATCAACCGCGGGGTTCGGGTAAACCTGCGGGGTCGTTTACGTGCGTGTGGCTTATAGTCCACTGTACCGACTTTACGTGCAGCCAGAAGCTGTAAATACCGAAGGTGAGTATGGTGAGAAGCAGCCAGATGAAGCGCTTGCCGAAATACTGCATACCCGTGCCGTCGAAATACAGCGAATGGTCGTCGTAAACGGTGTGCTTGGTGTACCATCTCTGCCTGTAGCAGTGCGCCCAGTATGCGCCGAAACCGATGGTTATAAGCGTTACGAAGAAGGTGAGCGCGTTTACGCCGAGAAGCTGGTACCAGCGTCCGGTGAATCTGGACTGAGTTATTTCCTCCGGTTCCTCTTCTTCCTGCTCTTCTTCCTCTTCTTCGGGCTGAGCCTGCTGCGCTACGACGGGATGAACCTCTTCCACGGTCTGAACGACTTCAACGGAGTGCTGAACTTCCTCTTCGGCAGACTGAACCGCTTCTCCGGACCGGTCGTCTTCCTCAGCCTCAACCGCATCCTCGACCGTAGCCTCGTCCGCGGGCTCATCAAAGTCTTCGGACAGTCCGTCCGACAGTCCGTCGTCTTCGACAGCCTCAACGGCTTCCTCAGGCTGAACTTCTGCGGTATGTAACGTTTCAACGGGTGCGGGAGCAACCGCAACTTCCTTTACCTTCTTGACCTTCTTTTTCTTTGCCTTCTTCTTTTCGGGCTTATATGTTACGGACACGCCCTCGAAATGGGTGTGCTTGGTTTCCCACGCGACGAAGCTTATGTTGCCCTTGATTATGAAATATATGCCAAGCGTTGCTATTGCAAGCAGGAACCAAATCATAAACCTGCCGAACAGCTGCACGCCCGTACCGTCAAACACGAGCCTTCTGCCGTTGATAAAGGTGTGCTCCGCCTGCCAGCGCTTTCTCCAGCAGAACATAAACGGGAACAGGAGTCCCAGCGACACGACGGACACCATTGCAACCACCCAGTTGATAAGGAAGGTCATTATAGCGCCGCCCGTATATTTGGAAGGTATGGTCGTGGACGTTTCCACGGGTGCGGGCGCCGCAGGCTTGGGTGCGGGTGCCGCAGGCTGAACGGGAAGTCCGAACTGTGCGCCGCAGCACGAGCAGAAGCGCTGGTTGGGCTGGACTTCCGTTCCGCAGCGCGGACAGAACATCTTGACGTTAAACGGGGTGCCGCAGGAAGGACAGAAATTGCCTTCGAATTCGGTACCGCATTTAGGGCATGTATTCATATCTCTCTCCTTTAATGGTTTATCTTAAGATTGTGTTACGCTACTAACTATTATAGTTTAACATTTACCGCCGCGCGCTGTCAATACAATTACAAAATTTATTTTTGGCAATAAAAACCGCGGAACGCACTTTAACGTCCGTTCCGCGGTCCAAAGGGTAAATATACCGCTTTTAAAGACGGTTACTCGGCGCTTTCGCCTTCGCCGCCCTGCTCCGAACACCCGAGACTCTCGAGCTTCTGGTCAATATACTGTTCAGCCTTTTTCATCATGTCTTCCTGATTCTTCTTGACAAGATTTCTCAGCTTGCAGTTGTTTGCCACGAGGAGCGCACCGCCCGCCATACCTACGGCGAGACCGATAATGAATTTTTCCATTGGTTGCTAACCCTCCTATTACGAGTATGGGATAGCATTACACTATTTATGACTGTAAATTTTTTACTTGAAGTTTTAAAAGGAAGTTTTCGTCCGTCAGCTTCTTTATTACGGCGGTAAGGCGCGCGTTCTCCGCTTTTAAGCTGGCGTTAAGCTCGTCGTACAGAGTGTTTATTCTGTCCTCGATTGCCTTCTTGCTCTCTTCGCGCACGGTATATCCCGCCTCCTTCATAAGGCTGCGTATCTTTTCGGGCTGCTTTGCCATTACGTTGCGGTATTTATTCTGATAACGCAGCATAAGCTTGTCGTCGCCGTTCGCAAGGTTCAAAACGGCGCGGCGCACGGATATGCCCTTGCTCTTTTCCTTTAAAATGGCGCGCAGAATCTTGTCGGTCTCCTCGTCCGAAAAGGGGCGTATGTCCTCGGCTTTAAGGTCGGTGCCCTCCAAAATCTTTTTAACCTCTTCGTTGTCGGTGCTCTTTAAAAGCGAGTAATAGTAGTTGCGCACACTGCCGCGCGCCCTGCCGGAGCTCTTTGCATACTCCTCGAAAATGCGGGTGAGCGTCTTTCCCTGACCTCTGCCCTCGCACACGTATTTAACCAGGCTTTGCGCCTCTTCCTTGGTGTAGCCGTTAATCTTTTCCATAACGCCTCCTTGAAAATTCGTTTATTTGCAAGGTGGTTATTGACATAAAAAACTTTAATTATACATTATTTAATTATCGTATGAGACTTTATTTTTTGTCCGAACGGCAGGCGGCGCTTAAGCTGGACGGCGCGTATCTGGGCACAATCGACGGCTTTGAAAGATTCGTGGATATCGACCGCGGCGCAAAAATTCTTGCCGAGGTAATACCCGAAGGCGACGCACGCCCCGTAAGTTTTTTTATAGACGACTCATTTTTTAAGGAGCCGCCCGACTTTGCCGACGTCTACCTTTCGGACGGCGACGCGGTTATATATATTACGCGGTACGCGGCGCGCGCGGAAAAACTTAAAGTGGTTGCGCAGCGGGAATTCTGCGGCGGACTTATAACCTTGTTTTTAAACGGGGGCGGCGTGTACCTCAACTGCGAAAGAGAGGTCTGCAACCTTTACGAGTTTTCCCGCGCGTTCGAAAACGCAACCTTTAAGGAGGAACGGATTGCCAACCGCCCCGTGCTTTTAGTCGAGGGCGAGGGGTGCGTTGCCGTGATTTCGGAGGACTGCCGCCGCGTGTTTTACAACCCCGCCGAAAGCTGGCAGTGCGGCAACGACCTTACCGTGACGGTTAACTTCAACACGTGCGCCGGCTGCAGGGCTACCTGCACCTTTGCCTACGACGGCGCGGCTATGACTCTTATAAACAGCGTGACCGAGGAGCGCGTGCCGCCTCCGCCCGAAGTTATGCACTTTGCATTTTTCGAGTGCGTGATGACTCACGGAAATTTTGCAAAATATTTAAGCGACGAATTAAAGGCGAACGCGCAGGCGCTGCCATCCTTTCTGGGCGGGTTCGTGGACGTTGCCGTGCCCTATTCGCGCTTCTTCGAAAAGCACGGAAATATTAAGGCTGCGGGGCTCGTTTATCCCCTTTCCAAAAACCTGTTCCAAATAAAATATTTTGCCGTCGATATTAAAGACGGCAAAATAGAAAACGTGTATGAAGTTGAATAATATATAATTTATTTTTTCTTTAAGAACTTTTCCATTGCGGCGAAAGTTGCCGCCGAAACGCTGTGCTCCATTTCGCACGCGTCGGTATCCGCATCCTCTTCGTCGACGCCCAGCGCAATCAGAAATTCGCGTATGACGCAGTGCCTGTGATAGACCTCTTCGGCATACCGCTTACCCTCGTCCGTGAGGAAAATGTGCAGACCGTCGGTATGTATATATCCGTTGGTCTTTAAAATTTTTAGCGCCTTTAAAACGGCGGGTTGGGATACGCCCATCTTGCGCGCAACCTCTATCTGGTGAACGTCCTCGAGTTCGCCCGACAGAAGAAGTATGGCTTCCAGATAGTCTTCGCCCGACTGATTGTGTTTCATAAAATTATTATACGACCGCTGACAAATTTTGTCAATACGGCGCGCCCCTTATTCCTCGTCGCCGGCGAGCAGGCGTTCGCGTTCGGCAACGGCAAGCGCCTCGGTCATCTGGTCGATATCGCCCATAATAAAGCTGTCCAGCGAGTAGAGCGACAGCCCTATGCGGTGGTCGGTCACGCGCCCCTGGGGGAAGTTGTAGGTGCGGATACGCTCCGACCTGTCCCCCCTGCCGACGAGCGATTTACGCTGGGCGTCCTGCTCGCTGCGGCTCATATTGTTGTAGTAATCGTACAGGCGCGAACGCAAAACCTTGTAAGCCTTGTCCTTGTTTTTAAGCTGGCTGCGCTCGTCCTGACAGGTGACGACTATGCCCGTGGGAAAGTGCGTTAAACGTATTGCCGTTTCGGTCTTGTTGACCTTTTGACCGCCCGCGCCCGACGAACGGTAAACGTCCACACGCACGTCCTCGTCGCGTATTTCCACGTCCACGTCCTCCGCCTCGGGCAAGACCGCAACAGTTGCTGTAGAGGTATGCACCCTGCCCTGCGATTCGGTTTCGGGCACGCGCTGAACGCGGTGCACTCCGCTTTCGAACTTCAGCTGTTTGTAGGCGTCCCTGCCCGAAATATTTAAAACGATTTCCTTTATGCCGCCCAGCTCGGTGGAGTTTTCGTCCACAACTTCCACCTTAAGGCGGTGCCTTTCGCAGTAGTAAAGATACATACGGTACAGCTCCGCGGCAAACAGAGCCGCCTCGTCGCCGCCCGCGCCGCCGCGTATTTCCATAATGCAGTTTCTGTCGTCGTTCTTGTCCTTGGGCAGGAGCAGTATTTTCAGCTCGCCCTCAATCTCTTCCAGACGGTGGCGGCAGGAATACACTTCCTCGTTTAAAAGCTCGCGCATTTCGCCGTCCGTTTCGGTTTTAAACGCTTCTTCCGCCTGCGCTATTTTGCGCTCCTCGGCAAGGTATTCTTCCCACTTGTCCGCCGTTTCGGTAAGCTCGGACTGCTCCTTTGCAATTTTCGTCCACTCCTCGCCGCCTGCGGGAACGGAGCCGTCCGAAAGCTTTTCGGTCAGCGATTTATAGCGGTTGTAAATTTCCTGAATTTTCGTAGTATTCATAATTATTAAATAAGCAAAAAGCGGCAGCGCCGCTTTTT
>CAMWWA010000076.1 GCA_947177825.1 uncultured Clostridia bacterium | reverse complement strand
GTTGCGCCCTCTACGACCAGCTGGGCGCCGCCCACTACCATACCGAGTCCCACTATCGTAATTATGATAAGGAACCAAACCTTGGCTTTGAGTTCGCCGTACTTGGTCTTTACCCTGTCGATAAAGCCCCTGAAGCCCTCCCTGGGCGGTGCAACGGCTATTGCGGTTGCGTCAGCCGCGCTCTCTTCCAAAAGCACGGGCTGCTTGGTGCGCTTTGCCATTATAATCGTATAGGTCATAAAGCCTGCGTACAGTGCGACCAAAATCAAGCCGTCGTACCACTGGTATCCGCCCTGCAAATCGCCAAGCAGAATAAACAGCAGGCTTATCAATATAAGGAAAGGAATTTCGATATAGCGCGAGCTCTTTTCGACGGGCAGCTTGCACACCAGCGCGGATATGCCGAGTATGAGCAGAATATTTATCATATTGCTGCCCAGCACGTTGCCCATTATGACCTCGGCGCCCGAGGGGTCGCCCATAACCGTCTTGATGCCGCCGATTATGGAAACCGCCGCCTCCGGTGCGGAGGTGCCCAGCGCGACTACCGTTAAACCGATAATAAAAGTTGACACGTGAAGCTTTTCGGCTATGCCCGAAGCGCCGTCCACAAAGAAATCCGCGCCCTTGACAAGCAGGACAAAACCGACCAGAAGAAGAAAAATCCACAAAAACGCCATAAAATTACTCCTATTATAGTTTGTTACGGAAAAAAGAAAAAAGACCTCTAACTTAAATTTCTTTAAGTTAAAAGTCTTGTTACCGTCGTAAATAGCGGTGTCAGACCCCGAGCGGTTGCGCTGTGATGACGAAGTCTGCCTTTAACTACTCCCTTTCAACAATTATAATATATCACGCAATTTTCAACGCGTCAAGCGTTTTATCGCAACGTGTAAATTATTCACAAGGTCTGCAGCCGTAACCGCACCGTCGTACATTTCTTCCGAACATACCTCGGCGGCACAGCCCAGAACGTACTGCGAACATACCGCCGCGTCGAACACGCTGAGCCCGCGCGCGGCGTTACCGCAGATGAGCCCCGCAAGCAAATCTCCGCTGCCTGCCTTTGCAAGCGCGCTCGTGCCGCGCACCGACAGGGTGGAAATTTTGCCGTTCGTCGTTATCGATACGGCGTTTTTGAGGTGTACTGTTACATTATATTCCGCCGCGAATTTTTTAGCCACGCCGAAGGGGTCGTTGAGCACGGCCTGCTTTTCCACTCCGCACAGCCTTGCCATTTCGCCGACGTGGGGCGTCAACAGAATTTCCGCCTTGCTTTCGGGCAGAATGTCCTTGCCGTACTTTGCAAGCAGATTCAAGCCGTCACCGTCGATTATAAGCTTGCCCTTGTAAGATTTCAAAAGCGCGCAAAGAAGGTTGTATGCGTCCTGCGTGCAGCCGACGCCCATACCTATTGCAATTGCGTCCGCCTGCAAATCGGGAACGGAGCTGTAAATGCACTGGGGATGAGCCGCCGCCAGGCTGTATTTCAGCTTTTCGGGCACTACTGCGTGAACGTAGCCGCAGCCCGAACGAAGCGCCGAGGATATGCTCAAACCCGCCGCGCCGAGATATTCTTCCGAGCCGGCAACGATGCATGCCGAGCCGTAGTCGCCCTTGTTGGAGTTGCGCTTGCGGGGCTTGTAGAACGCCGCAACGTCCTCGTCCTCCACCGCCTTGGCGCAGCTTTCGTCCGCCGCGACGCCGATATCTTTAACGACAATCTTACCGCAGTAATCCACGCCGTCGCCGAACACGCAGCCCAGCTTGATGTGACCGAGCGCAACCGTCAGGTCGGCTTTTACCGCCGTGCCCATGACTATGCCGTTGTCGCCGTTGAGACCGCTGGGAATATCCGCCGCGATTACGTACGCGCTGCTCTGGTTTATCTTGCGGACCGCGGAAGCGTGCTCGCCCTGCAATTTGCGGTTGAGTCCCGTGCCGAAAATACAGTCGACGATTATATCGCCCGAAATGGTACGGGTGAACTTGCCCGTGTATCTCTTCTTTTCGCGCTTGCAGCCGATTGAAATTTCGCCCTCGCACGAATAAACCGAAACGTTGTATCCGCGTGCGATAAGCTCCCTTGCGGCAACGTAGCCGTCGCCTGCGTTGTTGCCCGTGCCGCACACAAGCAAAATCTTTTCGGCATTGCGAGCCGTAGCGACTGCCTGTACCTCGTCGGCAAGGGCGCGCCCCGCTCTCTTCATCAGCACTTCGGAAGATAAACCGAAGCTTATGGCGTTTTTGTCAGCTTCGCGCTCCTGCGCACTAGTCAGATAGATTTGCATTTTAACCTCAAACTCATTTCAGCACTGCTGATTTTTTTTATTTGTCCTTTGATTTCACACACCAGACTTCCGTCGGCGTCCACGTCCAGCGCGATTGCTTCGGTGCGCTGTCCGTTACTGTCCAGATAGACTTCCTGTCCGAACCAGTCCACGTACTTTTTGTATTCGTTTACGTCGTACTGCTTTTTAAGATATTTCACAAGCCGCGCCCGTATTCTCTTTACGGACAACTTTTTGCCGCCCTTCTGCTCGCTCATCGTCGTGGCGGTTTCCTTAAGTTCGTCGGGCAGAACGTTGTTTACGTTGATGCCTATGCCCACTATCGAGGAGCACACGTTGTCCGCGCCCAGCCTGTTTTCAATAAGCGTGCCGCAGATTTTTCTGCCGTCCACCAAGACGTCGTTTGCCCACTTTACGGTCGGATTCAGCCCGAAGCTTTCCACCGTTTTGCACACCGCGACGCACGCGTTTATCATAATCGAAAAGGTGTTTTTAAAGTCGAAGTTCGGCAGCCTTCTCATTAAGGAAACGTACAGTCCGCCCTCGTCGGAAACGAACTCCCTGCCGTTGGTGCCCTTGCCCTTTACCTGCTTTTCCGCAACGACTATGACGTCCTCTTCGAAATTAAATCTCTTGCAAAATTCGTTGGTGCTGTCTATCTCTTCGAGCTCGATTATCTTAATCTTCTTCATCTATTCTCTCGCTTGCGCTCTTTACCGCGTCGTAATCGTATCCCCTCGAAACGAGGTAGCGGCAGCCTTTATACACGTTCTCTTTTGTCGGCTCTTTTCCTCTCAGATATTTTTTAAGAAGAATGAGTATATTATCCTCGTCGTCCTCGTAGTCCGCAAGCGCCTCTTCAACCGCGCCCTTATCGGCGCCGCGCTTTAAAAGCTCGACCTCGATTGCGCGCTTGCTCTTGTTGGAAACGCTGTTCACGTACGCGCGGCAATATTCTTTGTCGTCCACGTAGCCGTAGTAATGCAGCCTTTCCATAACGTATTCGACAACCGCCCCGACGTATCCCTTTTTGGTGAGAAAATCGCGCATCTGCTTTTCGGTCTTGGGGCTGACCGATATGTGCGTGAGCGCCTTGTCCACCGCCTGCGCCTTTTCGGTTTCCAGCTGAATTCTGTCCAGCTCGGCTTTGTCTATCTCCGTTCCGGCTTTAAGACGGTGCTTTACGGCAACTTCGAGTTTTATTCCGCAATAGAACCTTCCGTCGACAAAAACGCTGCAGCGCGACTTGTCCTTGACCTGCGGTTCAATCGAAGTAATCTTTGCCATACGAGGATATTTTATCATTGTGAAAGTATTTTGTCAATCAATTGACTTTATCGCCTTGCGGTTATATAATAATAAAAAATTGATTTTATGGCTGAAAAGAGGTTAAATTTTTATGGCGGCTGATATAAACTGGGGCGAACTGGGGTTTGGTTATATCAAAACTCCCTACCGCTTCGTTGCGGAATATAAGAACGGCAAATGGAATCAAGGCGGCTTGACGACCGACGATAAACTGGTCATTTCGGAGTGCGCCGGCGTGCTGCAATACGCGCAGACCGCGTTCGAGGGACTGAAAGCCTACACCACCAGGGACGGGCGCGTGGTCACCTTCCGCCCCGACCTTAACGACGAGAGAATGGCGCAGTCCGCCGCACGGCTGGAAATGCCCGTTCTGCCCGAAGGAATGTTTATTAAGGCGGTTGAGGAAGTGGTTGCGGCAAACAGGGATTTCGTCCCCCCCTACGGCAGCGGCGCGACTTTGTATCTGCGCCCCTATATGTTCGGCTCCTCGCCCGTTATAGGCGTTAAGCCTGCTGCGGAATACCAGTTCAGACTGTTCGCAACCCCCGTCGGTCCCTACTTCAAGGGCGGCGTTAAGCCTTTGACTATACGCGTGTGCGATTTCGACAGGGCGGCGCCGCACGGCACGGGGCACATAAAAGCGGGCTTGAATTACGCGATGAGCCTGCACGCCATAGTAGACGCGCACGAAAAAGGGTTTGACGAGAATATGTATCTGGACGCGGGCACGCGCACCTTCGTCGAGGAGACGGGCGGCGCAAACTTTTTGTTCGTGACCAGGGACGGCAAGGTGGTTACGCCCAAGTCGGACAGCATACTCCCCTCCATTACGCGCCGTTCGCTCTGCTACGTTGCCGAAAAATATCTGGGACTGACCGTGGAGCACCGCCCCGTTAAGCTTGAAGAGGTTTACGGGTTTGCCGAGTGCGGACTGTGCGGCACGGCGGCGGTCATTTCGCCCGTCGGAAAGATTGTGGACCACGGCAAAGAAATTTGCCTGCCCTCGGGTATGGATAAGATGGGCGAGGTCACCAAGAAGCTTTACGACACGCTGACGGGTATTCAGATGGGCACGATAGAAGCCCCCGACGGCTGGCTGCACGAAATTAAGTAAACCAGAATTTAAATTTTTTAGTTAAACACTTGAATATAACTACCGCTTTTGTTATAATGAATGTTGCCAAGCAATCTGAATAACAAGCGGTATTTTTTTACGTTTTTGAGAAAACATAGTTTCAGGCATAGTTGTACCTATTTCTGTGTTTTCTTTTAAGCGTATCTCATAATACCGCAAAATAACCAGAAAGATTGTTTGGCGACGTTAAGGTACTTTATGCGGGCGACCTTGACGGTCGCCCTTATTTTTTGTCCGCAAAAAAGGAGAAACATATGAAGAAAAAACTAATTGCACTTCTGATTGCGAGCGCAATGTTGGCAACAACGGGCTTGCTAGGAGTTGCCGGATGCAACGGCAGCAAGGATGACGGAACGGACAAAGACCAGATTGAAACACCCGACAACACACACAGCCATACTTTTGACAAACAGGTTGCGGAAGAAAAATTTATTAAGACTGCGGCAACCTGCACCGAAAAAGCCGTTTACTATTATTCCTGCGAATGCGGTGAAAAGGGCACGGAAATTTTTGAAAGCGGTACGGCACTCGGTCATAATTATACTGGAAAACTGCGTTTTGACGAACACTCCCACTGGCAACTTTGCGACAGATGCAATCAAACTATAACCGTCGTTCACGAAATGAACGACAACAGCTGCGGCGTTTGCGGTTACCACGCTACCGAAGGGTTAGCTACTTTTTCCGTTTCGGACGGCGTTTGCGTGACAGGAATCGGCGAAGCGACCGGCGACAAAATTTTTATCCCCTCGCAAATAGACGGCGCACCCGTAATTGCAATTGGCAATGAAGCGTTCAGTGATAACGAAACGATTACCCGTATAGTCGTGCCCGACACGGTAAAAAGCATAGGCAATTTGGCGTTTTCAAATTGCAAAAATCTTAAAGAATTTTGGGTGTACGAAGTTAAGCCTTCCTCTACGGCTAAAACTTTTAACGCCGCAAGCCGCACAGACGATTCGGAACCGGCAGATAACGCAACGGAAATAGGCGAAGGCGCGTTTTTAAAATGCGCAAATTTAATTGAAATCGATATACCCGAAGGTGTAACGTGCATTGGCAACCAAGCGTTTAATGCTTGCTTAAATTTAAAAGAAATAAAAATCCCCGATTCAGTAACGGCAATAAATTTGTCGGCATTCGGTTCTTGTGTTAGCTTAAAAAATATAGATTTCGGAGCCGGTTTAAAAACCATAGGCGACGGCGCGTTTTGTTATTGCGTGAATTTGCAAAGCGTAGATATTCCTTCCAGCGTTACGGAAATAGGAGAATCTGCTTTTTTACATTCGTGGGGTGTCCCTTCCGAATTAAGAAGCGTTTATATACCCGATAGCGTGGTTAAAATAGGAAAGGACGCTTTTCAGGGTGATAGAGCATATTGCATTATTTATTGTGAAGCGAAAAGTAAGCCTGATAATTGGGATGACGATTGGAACAGTATTCTTGATTCAAGACAGGGTTATGCTCCCGTAATTTGGGATTGCAAGCACAACGACAAAGACGAAAACGGTTATAAATACGTTTTAGTAGACGACCTGAGTTTTGCCATTAAAGACGGTGAAGCGACTGTAGCAATCCAAAAACAATTTTTGGGCATTAAATACGATTTCAGATTAAACGATGATGGCTTGATTAGTTTAGAAGAAGTAGATGAAATAGAAAAGATAATTATTCCGGAAAGCATATCATACGAAGGCGTCAATTATGCAGTTACGGCTATTAGCGATTATGCATTAGCATCTACTGCAAACGAAATAGAAATTCCTGCAAGCATAAAAAATATAGGTACAGAAGCTATTTCTTCTTTAATAATGAAAAATAGAAATTATGATATTATATATAAAGGCACAATTGCAGAT
>CAMWWA010000075.1 GCA_947177825.1 uncultured Clostridia bacterium | reverse complement strand
AGCATTTCGATATGCGTGCAGTGCACGGAAATTTCGCCCGTCTGCGTCTTGAACACGAAGCCCTTAACGCCCACTATATCGCCGATATCGTAGTCCTTTTTGAACGAGGCGTAATCCTCCTCGCCCACGTCGTCGCGGCGCACGTAAATCTGCAACAGCCCGTCGCGGTCGGATATGTGGGAAAAGCTAGCCTTGCCCATAATGCGGCGGCTCATAAGCCTGCCGGCAATTGACACTTCCTTGCCTTCCAGCTTTTCGAAATTTTCCTTGACGGAAAGCGAGTTTGCCGTCACTTCGTATTTGGTTTTTTCGTAAGGGTTGCTGCCCTCGCCGCACAGCTTTGCAAGCTTTTCGCGGCGGATACGCGCCTGTTCGGCAAGCAGTTCCCTTTCTTCCTCCTCGGAAAGAGGAGTAACGTTTTCGTTATTCTGCATCTTTTATTCCTCTATTCCTCCGTTTAGAAGCGACGCTTATAAGCGGAGCCTTACTTTATGGCTAAAATCTTCAACTTATAGGTCGAACCATCGGGACAAGTAACCGTAACGACGTCGCCCTTCTTTTTCTTCATAAGCGCCGAGCCCACGGGGGATTCGGAAGAAATCTTGTTCTTCATAACGTCGACGTCGGTTACGGAAGTAATGGTGTAAACCTCCTCCTCGCCGAACTCCTCGTCGCGCACGGTAACCACGGAGTCGAGATGCACGTAGGAGTTGTCGTTGATTTCGCCCTGGATTACGGCGTTTTTAATCTGATACTCGAGCTCTGCAATCTTGCCCTCGTTGGAGCGCTGCTCCTCTCTTGCCGCGTCGTATTCGGCGTTTTCCGAAAGGTCGCCGTGCGAACGCGCTTCGGCAATTCTTTCGATAATTTCGGGGCGCTTTACCTTAACCAGATTGTCAAGCTCCGCCACGAGTGCGTCGTAATTCTTTTTGGTCATTACAAATTGTTGGTCAGCCATTTATATTTACCTCTTTTAACCGTTTTTATTAAAATACGCGCCCCGCCTTACGGAACGCGTACATTATTATATAGTATTAAACTTTGTTTGTCAATCAAATGTCATTTCAGAGATTTGACAAAATCGGTAATTCGACCGATTGCCTCGGACAAATTTTCCTGCGAAGTCGCGTACGAACACCGCACGTGCATTTTGCCGGCGTCGCCGAACGCGGAGCCGGGCACCACCGCCACGCCCTTTTCCTTTAAAAGGCGGTTTGCAAACTCCTCGCCGTCCAGCCCCGTGCTTGCAATGGACGGGAACACGTAGAAAGCGCCCTTGGGCTGGAAGCATTTAAGCCCCAGCGAATTGAACGCGTTTACCATAAACCTGCCGCGGCGCGCGTATTCGGAGCGCATCTCTTCCACCACCGAAAAGCCGTCCGAAAAACCTTCGGCAAGCGCGGCGGCTGCGGCATGCTGCGAAACTCTGGGCGCGCACATTATGCCGTACTGGTGAATCTTGAACATGGCGTCGTCGATTTCGGCAGGAGCGCAAACGAAGCCCACGCGCCAGCCCGTCATGGCAAACGCCTTGGAAAAGCCGTTTATTACCACCGTTCTTTCGCGCATATTGCCCAGCGAAGCGATTGAAACGTGCTTGCCCACGTAGGTAAGCTCGGCGTAAATTTCGTCCGAAATCACCAAAAGGTCGTGCTTTTCAATCACGGGAATAATGGCTTGCAGCTGTTCCCTCGTCATAATCGCGCCCGTGGGGTTGTTGGGGTACGCAAGAATAAGCGCCTTGGTTCTGGGGGTGATAGCCGCCTCCAGCTGCGCAGGGGTAAGCACGAAGTCGTTATCCGCCGTGCACTGCACCGCAACGGGCGTGCCGCCTGCAAGCACCACGGTGGGCGCGTAGGAAACGTAGCAGGGCTCGGGCACCAGAATTTCGTCGCCTATACCGCAGATTGCGCGCAAGGTCAAATCAATCGCCTCGCTTGCGCCCACGGTGACGAGGGTGTGCGCGGGGTCGCACTCCACGGAGAATCTTTCGCGCATATAGCGGCAGATATTCTCCCTGAGCTCGGGCAAGCCTCTGTTGCCCGTGTACTGGGTCATGCCCCTTTTAATCGAACGCACGGCGGCGTCGCGTATGTACCAGGGCGTGACGAAATCGGGCTCGCCCACGCCGAGCGAAATGGCGCCCTCCATCTCCTGAACTATATCGAAAAATTTTCTTATGCCGCTGGGCTTTAAGCTCTTTGCGCGGTCGTTTACAAAGCTACGCATAATTCTTTACGGTTGAACGGACAACCTGCCTTCCTCGTTCTTTTTCATTAAAGCGCCCTCGACTTTATACTTCTTCAGAATAAAGTGCGTCGCCGTGGAAAGCACGGTGTCGTAGGTGGATATTCTTTCGGAAACGAAGCGCGAAACGCTCTTTAAGGACTTGCCCTCGACGATGACCGCAAGGTCGTAACCGCCGCTCATAAGATAGAGGTTTTTCACCTCGTCGTGTTCTGCGATTTCGCGCGCGATAGCGTCGAAGCCCTCGCCCTTCTGCGGCGTAACCTTGACCTCGATAAGCGCTTCAACCTTGTTTTCGTCAACCGCGTCGCTGTTGATTATAGCCGTGTACTTGACGATAACGCCGCTCTCTTCTAGCCTTTTGACCTCTGCCTTAACCTTTTCCTCGCTGACGCCGAGCATGGCGGCAAGCCTTGCCGCGGGTATGCGCGAATCCGCTTCCAGAATTGCAAGTAAGTCCCTTTCCAACGCTTCCATAAAAGCACCCCTTTCAAGTGAAATAAAAGTTTACGAAAGTATTTTAACTTTTTTTGCGGCGTATGTCAATTTATCGTTTACAATAAGCGCGTAATTTAGTAAAATAATAATATGTTCAGAATTTGGGCTAAGATTATAAAAGACGGCAAAATAATAAAACAGCTCACCTACGAGCGTGAGGACAAATTTTCCTATTCGGACTTTTTTACCTACCTTGCGGACATATGCGAGGGGCTGGATATAGCCACGCCCGTCTTGATGAAGCCGCACATTTTCAACTACGCAAAGTTCAACACGGTGCGTTTTCTGCCGCGCGACTTTGCCGAAAGCGTGGACTTTGACAAGCTGGTTCTGGACAATATAGTTATTTGAGTCCGCGGTAGGGCTTAAAGATAAGCAGGATATAAATCTGGAAGAGTGCGGAAACGAAGCACACGGCAAGGAAGCACCGCATTGCGGTAAGGTTGTAAAAGGTAAACAGCAAAAGCAGGTTGAAGCCCGAAAAGGCGTACACGCCTGCGCAGATGCCTAAGATAATTAAATTTAAAGTACAGATTATACAAGTAAGGCGCATACACACAGTATGCGCTCTTTTAATTTTTATATTAAGTCCAGAACGTTAATTATCTTTTTGCCCTTTTGCTTAGCGTAGGCGACCGCCTCCGCGGTTGCGCTTTTATTAAGCTTTTTATCGAACAAGGTAAACAGCACACCGCAGTCGTCAATCATAAATTGGTTTCGCTTGTTTACGTCGTCCGCTCCCTCTTTGCAAACGCTTTCGTCAAAGTACTTTTGCCCGTAAAGAGTTGCAAGGCTGTCGGCAACGCCGTCGTTTTCGCCGGGATAAACCGCCCTGTAATAAACGAGCTTTATATGGTAGTTTTCTTTAAACTCTGAAAGTGCGCCGTGGCAGGAATCGAAGAACGCGCCCTTGAACGCAAAACAGAATTTTTCCGCGCCCTGATTGATAAGCCCTTCCAGCTGTTCGTAGATAACTTGTTGAATTTGAGGGGTAACCGCAAAACGGCGGTGCCCGATAACCGCAACTTTCATAAAACCATTTTATACTTTTCTTGGTTGTTGGTCAACCAACTGTTGGCACACCAACAATAATATTTTTTAAAATAACCTATACTAAGCATAGAAAAACAAAAGATTTGTTGGTAAGTTTATGCGTTTAGTAGATGCAGTCTATGCAAGAATAGTCGATTTGGTTAAAGAGCGGGGAACAAATTTAAACGCTCTTGCCAATTTGTGCGGAGTTCCGCATTCGACAATTGCAACTATGACGCGTAGCACAACGGTTAAACTTTCTACCATCTACGGTATTTGTGCAGGTTTGAATATATCGTTAGAAGAATTTTTCAATTCTCCTCGTTTTGATAAAGACATAATTACTGATTAAGTATGAAGCGCCGCACTAAAAAACGTGCGGCGCAAAATTTTTTTATTATAGTTGACAAACCGTAAATACGGGCGTATAATAAAAGTACAAACAAGGGCGAAACCGGTGCAGCGGTTAGCCTAAGTTAGTTGGAACAAATAACTGTCCTGACTCAGAACATCGAGGGCAGTTATTTTTTTATGCGAATCGTCACCAATGATTTAGTAACCGTAATTGAAGATACTTTGCCCTGCTCGATAAATCTAAGCAAAAGCAATATGTACTCAATATTCATAAAAATCACCTCCTCTTTTGTAGGAAGTGCTAACCGCCACAGGTCGCCCCTGTCGTACCCCCTGCCGAAGCAGGGATTTTATTTTATAATTTTTTTGCTATAAAGTCAACTAAAAGCTTTTATGAAACGCCTATCTGAATCGATACTCCGGTTGCCGCGTCCTGATAAGTCATCCAGTAACCGCCGCCCTCCACGGGTATATAGCTTGCGCACCCCTTTAAGCTGGGCGGCGGATTTTCCGCACTCTGCGCAGGCACGCCGTAGCATATGTACCGCGGCTTTTTTTCCACGGTGAGCACGCCGAAAACGTAATACCTGTCGTCGCCGTAATTTATCCTGACAAAGCGGCTGCCTTCCACCGCCTTTTCCAGAGCGGTTTCCTTTGGATAGGTTGCGAAAATGCGCTTTATATCCCCTTCCATTCGGCTGTAAAAATCGCCGCCTGCAAGTCCGCCCCTGCCCTTGGCGTCCTTTCCGCTCTTTTTGTCCTTATTCTGCGCGGACTTATTCTGCGCACCCTTATCCTGCGCGGTAGCCGCTTCCTTTACGCCGCGCTGTTTTTCCTGGCTCGGGACAGTGCCAGCAGTCTTTTCATCTTTGCCGCCTGCGCGCCCGTCTTTTTCTTCCTTCTCAGCCGCGCGTACAGCGGCACCGCCTTCATAAGAACTTTCATAATAGTTGACCTCCGCTATGGCTTCGTCGTCGTAAGCCGCTCCGCTTTTGCCGTCCTTTTTGGGGCGGACGTTTTCCCGTTTGGTCATCTCCTCCTTCAAGTCGGGCAGGGCGCACGCCATCTGTCCGCAAGCCGCGCTTGCAACGGGCGCCACGCCATTATGGCAGAAGCACACTAAAAAAGCAAAGCCCGAGGAAATGTTTATTTCCTCCTCGCCCTCGTAACTCAAATCCTCGAACGTGACGAAATTGAGCCCGTCGGTTATGCCGAGAACGTACCTGCCCTCGGTGAGCGGCGCAAAGTTGATAAGCGAAACTTCCACCTTTAAAAAGCCTGCGTAGGTTTCCGCCTTGACAAGCCCCGAAAGGTTTCCGCCGTCTGCGGAAAAGCCGCTTTTGACCTGTTTGACGACGGCAATTTTTTTTACGTAACCGGACAAAACCTATCCTCCGAATGTAACTTTTTGGATATAATACTATTCCTGAATGAAAGAATTTATTCTATTTATGTAATTTTAGCAATAATATTGTCATAATCGTATATAGCGGAAGTTTCGTCAAAGAGATTTTACGCGAAAATTTTATTAAAATATTTGCCAACTTGAATACCGTTTGATATAATAGTATCGTGTTATTTTGCGGTTTCGGGGTAGCGTTTTACCCCGACGGGTTATAACAAAAGATAAAAAAATCAACTTGTATATATTTTTAAGGAGATAAATATGGCACTCACAAAGAATCAGAAAATACTTGACTTTGTCAAAGAGAGCGCGGACCTTGCCTGCCCCGACAATATCGTTTGGGTTGACGGCAGCCAGGCGCAGATTGACGAACTGAGAAAACAGGCCGTCGTTTCGGGAGAATTGATTAAGCTCAACCAGTCCCTCCTCCCCGACTGCTACCTTCACAGAACCAAGGTGAACGACGTAGCGCGCGTTGAGGACAGGACCTTTATATGCACCAAGAACAAGGAGGACGCAGGTCCCATCAATTACTGGATGGACCCCAAGCAGGCTTACGAGCTCTGCGCGGAAATCGCGCGCGGCTCCATGAAGGGCAGAACGATGTACGTTATCCCCTACTCCATGGGCGTCGTAGGTAGCGACTTTGCAAAGTACGGCATAGAAGTTACCGACTCCATTTACGTAGTGCTGAACATGTGCATTATGACCAGAGTCGGCAAGAGCGTTTTGAAAGCTCTGGGCAAGAACGGCAGCTTTATTAAGGGCTTCCACGCAAAGTGCAACGTTGAGGCGGAAAACAGATACATAATGCACTTCCCCGAGGACAACGCGATTATTTCGGTTAACTCCGCTTACGGCGGCAACGTGCTTCTGGGTAAGAAGTGCTTCGCGCTCCGCATTGCTTCCTATCTCGGCAAGTACGAGGGCTGGATGGCAGAGCATATGCTTATCCTCGGCGTGACCTTCCCCGACGGCAGCAAGAAGTACGTGGCGGCGGCTTTCCCCTCCGCTTGCGGCAAGACCAACCTTGCAATGCTTATTCCTCCCAAGCACTACCTTGAAAAGGG
>CAMWWA010000074.1 GCA_947177825.1 uncultured Clostridia bacterium | reverse complement strand
ATGGTTGCGATAAGCGTAGGACTCACGCTCATTTCGGGACTCATCCCTGCGGCTGCCGCTGCAAAGAAGGACCCCGTGGTTGCGCTCCGCACCGAATAATTTTACGGGTATATAATTTACGGTATTTACCTATAATTTACAAAACCGTATTGACGGGAAAACCCCGTTATGCTACAATTCAATCAGGAAACAAAAATCGTTTTTAAAGGAGCAACTTTTATGAAAAAAATAACTAAAGCGGTTGTCGGTGTTACTCTTGCGGTATCTCTCTCTGCGGGCATTGCCGCACTTGCAGGCTGCTCTGCTGACAAAACGGGCGAAGCTTACGGGCTTGTGCACGGAGGCGGCTACGTAGGATATGCCAAAATCGTAACCAACGGCAATATGGTAAAGGATTTGGAGCTGCACGAAGTTTGCCTTCCCACGCAGGTTGATGCTAAAGCCGACGTTGCCGACGAAGATAAAGTTGTAAACGGAACAAAAGCATACTACAAAACCGTGTCGTACGGCGATTTAACGCTTACCTATAAGACGGTGGGCGAGGTTACGGGTTACTACACCTCCGCAAATCAGACTTTGGGCGACTACTTAAAGGCGGAAAAGAACGCAAAGGCTTATTACGAGGCTGTTACTAGCAATTCCATAAAGGTTACCGTAGGCGGTCAGCAGAAGACCGATATAATGACGAACGCAACGCTCAACAAGGACGAAAACGGTTACTGGACTAGAACGGACAAAAACGGCGAAAGCTATTCGCGCTGGAAGATGAACCGCGACGCTTCCGTATCTTACGTAAAGAGCTACGGACTTGCAAATCTTTTAAAGCTTACCAAGAGCAGTGCAAACTGGGACAGCGACGCAAAAGAGGATAAGTCGGTTACCCCCTGGATGGACGGCGATATTTCGACGGGTGCAACGTGGAACGATTTCAATTCCAAGCCCGAAGCGGGCACGTATTACAGCTACGCCCAGCTAATTATAAAGGCGGGCAACGCGGCTAAATAATTTAAAAATATAACTTAACTGAAAAGACCGCCTTGCGCGGTCTTTTTTCAAATTTAATTGCAAACGGTTTTAAAATGATTTATAATAGGCCTATGAAGAAAAGAATTGCCGCGTGCACAGCCGCGCTTATATCAACCGTGACGGCGTGCTGCGCGCTTACGGGTTGCAATAAAAACGCCGAATCTTACGGTAAACAGATATATTCAATGGGCGCATATGCAACGCTAACTGCCGCAAAGTCGGATATCTCAAAGGAAGACTTCGATAATCTTCACGAAAGAGTAAGAAGTTTTTTAACCGCGACGGACAATTCGATAAGCTCGGTTATGAGCACTTCATATATTTACAAATTCAATATGGCGGATGCGGGCGCCACCGTGGAGATTGACGAAACCTCCTACGAGATTCTGTCCCTTGCAAAACAGATTTACGTTCAGACGGACGGCTACTTTAACCCTGCGGTATGGTACAACGAGGATTTGTACGGCTTTTTGAATCATTCCGCCGCGGAGCTTGACGGTATGCCTTATATGCGCGAGTGGGTTGGAGAGAACGCAGACAGATATTTGCCTTTACCCGAGCAAAAATACGTGACCGCATTCCGCGAGCTTTCGGGGTGTTTCGGCGAGCTTGAGCTGAGTCAAGACAACGGCAAATATTATGCGGTCAAGCCCGTTAAAACGGTAACCGTGGAAGGCGACGACAACGTTTATTCGCTGAGGGTTGACCTGGGCGGCATAGGCAAGGGCTGGTGCGCGGATAAGGTTAACCGAATGCTGACGGAAGAGGGGATAGAGTACGGCTATTTCAGTTTTTCCGAATCGAGCATGAGTCTGAAAAAATACAACGGCAACAGGAGCGGCAATTACACGCTTATGCTGCGCGACCCGCGCGGCGTATTCGGTTCGCCGTTTGCATCCGTTTCCGTAAGCGGCGAAAATCTTTCGACAAGCGGCGACCACCGGCAGTATTACTACGTGGAGGGCGTGCGTTACAGCCACATAATCGACCCCGTAACGGGCAGTCCCGTACAGACGGGTATTGCCTCGGTGACGGTCATCGGCGGCTCTGCGGCACAATCCGACGCGCTTACGACGGCGCTTTCCGCAATGGGCAGGGAAAAGGCGGTGGAGTATATCAATAAAAACCTGGCGGACTGCAAGGTTATAATGCTTATTATTGAGAACGGAAACGGGAAAATTATTACCAACTGTCCCAACAAAATCAAAATAGAAAATTCCGCGTACAAAATCGCAAATACGGTTGAGGGCGGAAAAATCGTGCTCGAATAAAATGTCACTGAAAAAGATTGAACAGATAAAGCAATCCAAATGGTTTTCCATATGGGATTTAATAGCGTTCGGCGCGGTAATAATCACTTCCGTGGTGCTTATAATCGCGTTTACCGTCGGCAGGGACAAGTCCGCCCTGGACGGGTTTTACCTGTCTTACAGGGGCGAGCAGGTGTTCACCTACGACTTCCAAGAAGGTAAGGCGGAAATTATCTTGCAGGACAATATAGAGGTGGGCGAGGTTGAAAACGGTCGCTTTACGGTACGCTTTTATACGGACGGCAAAAAAGGGTACAACGACCTATTAGTGGATACCGAAAAGAGGACGGTGGAGGTTACGGCAAGCAACTGCTCCACGCACAAGGACTGCGTATATACGCCCAAACTGCAAAACAATTCGTCCACGCCCATAATATGCACTCCGCATGCGTTTTCGGTTTGTCCGCTTAAATTTACGGACGACGGAGTGATAAGGTAATTTAATTGACAACTTAAAAGCGGCGCCTTTCAAAGGCGCCGCTTCTATTATTTTGTTTGCTTATTCCTTGTCTGCCTTGACGTCCGTCTTAACGTCGGGTTTGCTCTCTTCCTTTTTAATTTCCGCCTTTCTTTCGGTCTTGTTATCGACGGTCTGGTCGGCTTTGACCTCTCTGTCGATAATTATATGACGGGGGCAAACGGCAACGCAGGTCTTGCAGCCCGTGCACTTTTCGTAGTCGAATACGGGCAGATTGTCCTTCATCGTTATCGCGCCGTGGGGGCACTTCTTAGCGCACATCGTACAGCCTATGCAGCCGACCTTGCACGCGTTCATAACGTCCTTACCCTTGCAGGTGGAGGAGCAGGCTACGTACACGGGCGCGTCGGCAGGTATGCGCTCGATAATGTGTTTGGGGCACGTAGTAATGCACGCGCCGCAGCTTACGCACCTGTCGGGGTCAACTTCCGAAAGCTTGTCGGAAATTTTAATCGCGCTCTCGGGGCAGACAACCTTGCAGTCGCCGCAGCCCAGACAGCCGAATTTGCACACCTTGTTTCCGCCCAGAAGCGAAGCGTTAGCCGCGCAGGTGGGGTTGCCCTTATATTCGAAAGCTTCGGGCGCGTTAGCAAGTCCGCCGTTGCATTTAACCACGGCAACGGTGCGCGCTTCGTCCTTGAGCTCGATTCCCAGAAGTGCCGCAATCTCGGCTTTCTTTTCGGGGGAGGTAACGTGGCACGCCGAAAGCTCGCTTTCGCCGTGCGCAAGCTTGTCGGCAAAGCCGGCGCAGCCGCTGCAACCGCAACCGCCGCAGTTTGCGCCCGCAAGGTTTTCCAAAATCTTAGTGACTTTTTCGTCCACGTTCACTTTGAACACTTTTCCGACGATAAGTATAAGCGCGCCTATTAAAACGGCGGAGCCTGTGAATATTCCCGCAACTATTCCTACCGTAACCCACGTCTGTGAGGTAAAAGCAAGTAAATTCATAATAGGCACCTCCTTAAATCTTTATCTGGGCGAATATGGTAAACGCCATACAGATAAACGCCGCCGCAATCATCGAAACGGGGAAGCCCGAAAGCGACTTGGAAACTTTGCAACAGTTGAGCTTTTCTCTCAGTCCGCTCATAATGACCATTACCAGCGTAAAGCCGATACCTGCGAACAGTGCGTACAAAATCGACCAGCCCAGGTTCATTGCGCCCGTCGCGCCCTTTACTATGTCGCTTAAATTCTCCACGCCGTTGAAAAGCTGCGTTACGCCCAGCACCGCGCAGTTGGTGGTTATAAGCGGCAGATACACGCCCATTGTGTTGTACAGGGAGGGGGATATCTTGCGGATTATAGCTTCAAGCATCTGCACGAGCGCCGCAATTATGAATATAAAGAATATAATCCATAAGAACGTAATGTGGAGCGGCGTCATTATAAATTTGTAAATGGGGTAGGTCACAAGCGTAGCAAGGAACATTACCACGGTTACCGCAACGCCCATACCCAGCGCCGACTTGGTGTTTTTGGATACGCCGAGGAAGGGGCATATACCGTATGTTTTAACGGTTATAAAGTTGTTTGTCAGCACCGCCGACAGAACTAACAGTACGAAATTCATGCGTTCACCTCCGTAGTGTCGCCGTTGTTTGCGGCGGCTCTGCTGTCAAGCAGGTTTTCTCTTGCAATCTTGTTTGCCTTAACGCGCCTCGAACGCTGGAATACGTCTATTATATAGGTGAACAGCGCGATGCTTAAACCGTATACTATAAACGCGCCCGCGGGGGAGGAGAACATCGCTATTTTAAAGTTCATTATCTTCAGTCCGAAAATCGAACCGCTTCCCAGGAACTCGCACACGATACCCATTACCGTAAGGGCAAGGGTAAAGCCCAAACCGTTTGCTATGCCGTCCAGCGCGCTTTCCACAACCGTGTGTTTGTTTGCAAACGCTTCGGCTCTTCCAAGCACTATACAGTTAACGACTATCAGCGCAAGGAACGTGCCCAGACTGTCGTATAGCGACGGTACGAATTTTTCCAGCACCATCTGAACGAGGGTGACGAGCGTTGCAATAATTACGATATAGCAGGGTATACGCACCTGGTTGGGTATAACCTTTCTCAGCGCGGAAATTATCATGTTGCTGAGCGTGAGTACCACCAGAACACAAAGTCCCATGCCCGCCGCGCTCGTTGCCGAGCTCTTAATCATTGCAAGGGTGGGGCAGGTGCCCAGCACGAGCATAAAGGTGGGGTTCGAAAAGATAATGCCGTCTAAGGTAATTTTCTTGTATTTATTCATTTCAGTTGCCCTCCTTTGCCGCGTTTATTATGGTGTCGTAGTTAGCCAGCGCGAACGCCGCCGCGTTGTAGCACAGTTCGTTCGACCTCGTAGCGCCCGTATTGAGTACGCCGCCCGCGTTGCTCAGATATCCCTGAACGTCCGCAAGGCTCTTGCCCGTAAGGTCCTTTGCCGCCTGCGCCATCTGGTTGCCGTAGCTTTCCGTGCTGCCGTTGACGGCAATGCTGTACTCGGTTATCTTTTTCGTGCCGTCAACCTTTATCGTCAGAGTGAACGGCGTAGCCTGACCGTTGGCTTCGGTTATTATCGTGTAGGTAATCTCTTCGCCGGATACGGTCCAGTTCGTCTTTTTTCCGTCTATAAACGAGGTGTATTCGTAGTCTTCGAGCGGGTCTGTTATTTCGGCGCCGCTTGCATATGCCTTTACGAACTCAACCGCACCGTTTACACAGTTGCATACTGCGGTGAGGGAGAACGTGGCGCCAGTGCTTATAAATTCGCTGCTCGCCTTGTCGCCGTAGGTGAAAATTTTGCCGTCGGTATAGTCTTCGCTGAACTTTTGGTAAATGTCCGCGCCTATATTTCCAATGTATTCGGCTGCGTCGGCAACGGCGTATACGATAACTTTTCCTATTCCGCCAACCGTCTGACCGTCCTGCATTTCAATGGTTATCCAGCAAATTACGTCGCCGCCGTTACCGCGCGAAGCCGCCTGAACCAGATAATCTTGCTTTTCCTCTATATACCACAGCTTCTGTACGGTTGCGCCGCTTACGCTTACGTTCTTGCCGCTTAAATCCTGCTCTACCGAGGTTACCGTTTCGCCGTCGTACATAACGCCTATCTTGCGGTTGAAGCGCTCTTCGTCGGTCACCTCCAGGAAGCCCCATGCAATCGCAAGCAATATGCCGCTGACGAGCAGTACGCTCAACAACACGGCTATGCATTTAAAGGCGGTACTCTTAAAAAACTGTTTTACAGTCATCTTATTTGCCCTCCTTTTGCTTCTTTACTTTCTTATAGCCGAAGGGCTTTCTTACGATATAAGTATCGATGAGGGGCACCAGCAGGTTCATAATCATAATCGCGAAGGATACGACCTCAATCTTGGTCAGATATCTCAAAACCGCCGTAAGCACGCCCAGCGCTACGTAATAGACAATCTGTCCGTAAACGCCCTTGGGTGAGGTTACGTAGTCGGTAGCCATGAATATCGCCGCGAACATAAGTCCGCCAGACATTGCAAAGTCGAGGAAGAGGTTGATTTCGAACGACTTTGAACCGATAGCCGCAAGGCAGACAGAAAGGAAGCACGCAACTACGATAAACAGTAAGGGCTGCCACCATTTGATGACCTTGCGCACGACCAGATACAAATATCCCACGATAAGCGCAAGCTTGCACGTTTCGCCTATACAGCCCGCAACGCCCGTGCCCAGGAACAGGTCGATAAGCGCGATATAGCTTCCAGCATTGGCGTCGCTTCCGGCGGAGGGAAGAAGTCCCGAAAGGTTGGTTGCGCCGGTAAAGATTATACTGCCGT
>CAMWWA010000073.1 GCA_947177825.1 uncultured Clostridia bacterium | reverse complement strand
AGTCTGAAAGGTGAAAAAGGCGAAAAAGGCGACAAGGGTGAAGACGGCAGGCAGGGCGAAGACGGCAGACAGGGCGTTGACGGCGCGACGGGCTTAGGAGTTGAGGGCATTTACGAAACCTCCGAAGGCACGATGGTCAAGTTTACCGACGGCACGGTAAAACCCGTAAATAGCGACATACACGGAAAAGTAGAACATATGTTGTTGCAAGTGGGTGACAATGACATTGAGTTGTCGGATAGTACAACAGTTGAATACAATTTTCTTGTTCTTACAGAAGGAAAATACGAATTGCGCATAGATTCCAAGCTTATGATTTTGTATAGCACCTTCTTTTATAATGAAGACCTTAACGGAGGGAAAGGAGGTATAGACGAAATAAAGGGTGGCTATCTTAAAGGTGGTACCGGCGAAGCTTCCGGCAAGTGGGAAGACAACACGGATTATTGGGCAAAACAGATAAACGTTATGTCGGGCTGCGTACATACTTTTAAGCTAAGAAATACGAATCCGAGCAATGGAACGAGTTGCAGGTTTTCTATAGTTAAAGTAGAAGACGAACAATAAAATGCGATTATCACGCATAAATGCGGATAAAATATTACTTTTATAGGAGAAAAGTTAAAATGATTAAATCAAAGACAAAGAAAATGTTGGCTTTATTGGCGGTCGGTGCGGTAATGACTACCGCGGCTGCAGGCATTGCAATGAGCAGGAATTTCCACAGTGCGGCGGCGTTTGCCGATACCGAAATCGAAGGCGAAGTTACGGGCGTTCCCGGTTCGCAATTAAACCCCGTATCTGCAATAGAGGGCGTAAATGAGATTTCCAAGATGGTCGTAAAAGATAACAAGATGCTTAACTATAAAGAGCTTGTATATTATATGACCTTTAAGCCTGCAAAAACCGGCGTATACGCGTTCACGCACAGCAACCCCGACGTAGGCGTTTCGGAAATTTACAGCACGGAAGAAACGACCTACGGCGAATGGGACGATACCTTCTCCGTTTATTCGGTAGAGTTGACCAAAGACGTTACGTACACGGTTGTAATCAACAATTTCGACTGGACGGTTGACCTTACGAATTATGAAGACGGCGCTGAATATACGCTTCCTATTGCCGCAACTATTACCGTTGCGTACAAAGGCGCGGCGGCAGGCAGCACTATGGAAACGGCGCTTCCCTACACCGTCGGCGACACTATGTACGTTCAGGGTAACAGGGACGTCTGGTACAAGTTCACGGCTGAAACAGGCACGGATTATTATCTGATTTCGTTCAGTGGAGATGCCGTTGCTTACAATGATTTTGATGGCTATTTGGATGAGGCGGCAACCGTTACTTCAAATTATAAAGTATTCACCGGTATATTTGATGTATACATCCGCGTAACTCCTGCGGCGGACGGCTATACGCAGGCGCAGGTTCTTGAAGTAAGCAAGCAGTCCGCAGGCTCCTGCATAGCTACTGCGCAAGCTATTCCCGAAAACGGCGTGGTCGGTGACGGCAAATGGTATACCTATACCGTGGGCGACAGCGACGTAACTCTTTCTTTAACCCCTATCGACAACGCGCCCGTAATCGTAACCGAATATAAGGACGATGAAGGTAACGTTGTATTCACTGATACATACACGCTTGTAGGTTCGGTAAGCGTTTATAATGGATGCACCCTTGTCGACACTTTGTTCGACGGCACGTCTATTACGCTTGAAGCGAACACGACTTATAAATTTTTCGCGCCTGCTGACGTATATCAGACTTGGAACGACGAAGGCGAAGTTGTTAAGGAATATAACATTCAGTCCAAGCTGGTAATCGGCTAAAAAATTATTTGTCAAATTTGTGCGGGGGCGTAACAACCCCCGCATATATAAGTAGTATATGAAAAACAAATTATTAACGGCCCTTATATGCGCGGCGGCAATATGCGCCGCGGGTGCGCTGGCGGCTTGCAATTCCGGAAAGGAGTGTGACCACACCTGGAACGTAGGAGTTGTCACAACGGCGGCAACCTGTGCCGCGTCGGGCTTGAAAACTTATACATGTACGACTTGCGGTGAAACAAAGACCGAAATAATCCAAAGGACGGAGCATCCGCATTCCGACGGTTGGCTGCACAACGACGACGAGCACTGGCAGAAGGCAACCTGCGAACACGATACCGAGCAGGTAAACGCAGGCGCGCACGTCTGGGATGAGGGCACCGTCGTCACGGCGGCAACCTGCTTAAAAACCGGGATTATGCGCTATACGTGCATATGCGGTTTAACGCGCACGGAAATTATCCAAAAGACCGAGCACCCCTATGCGGAGGACTGGTCTTCGGATGGCGTCGAGCACTGGCACGTTTGCACCACGCAGGGGTGCACGCAAACAACCGCAAAAACCGCGCACAACTGGGACGAGGGTACTATTACGACCCCCGCGACATGCCTTGCGGAAGGCGCAAAAACTTATACCTGCACCGATTGTAAAAAGACCAGAACCGAACCGGTAGCGATAGTAGGTCATTCTTACGACGCCGACTGGGTTAAGGACGAGAACGGTCACTATCGTGCCTGCACAACCGAGGGATGCGACGAAATAACCGACCAGGGCACGCATACGTTCGGTGAATGGACGACGACAGGGCGTATATACAGACCTTGTACTGTTTGCGAATACGAAGAGCTTGCGCCTGCGTTGACGACGACTGACAAAAACAGCGAATATTACGAACAACTGACAAACGCAACCGTAACGGTAGGCGGCGGCGTAAAGGCGGCGCTTAACGTTTTTGCAATGGCTTCTTACTATTACACTGTCAGCTATTCGGGCAGTGCGCCGATAAAAGTTGTTTGCGAATACTTTGACAAAGACGGCAACCCGATACATCACGAATATACGCTTTCGCCTTCCAACAACTCATTTACGGAAAAGCTTCCCGAAAGGTCGATTACCTGTCTGTTTGTTGAAAGCGAAGAGGAAACGGCGTTTGAGTGTACGCTTAGCTTGTCGGTAAGCATTACTGCTCCAAAGCATACGCATAATTACTCTGACGAATGGAGAACGGATGCGGAGCAACACTGGCACGCCTGTACCACCGGTTCGGATTGCGACGATATAGACGTGGGAATGCACGAGTTCGGCGACGGCGACGTGTGCTCCGTGTGCGGATACGACAAGACATCTGCGAATGATTAAGTAAGACGCCAAGCGGCGTTTTGCGCACAACTATTTTGACAATAAAAGGCTTTCTGTCTTTTATTCATAAACTCGTGCCCGTCCGGTGACGGGCGGGCACACTCCTTTTTTGATTACCGTCATAATTTCTCTTTTCGTAAATCAGGCGCCGCGCGACTTCGGTTGCGCGACGTCTGATATTTTTTTCGGTAAAATATTTTATAAATTTTTCTTAACTTAGGTTAATTTTTTGTTGACAAGCGAATATTTTATAATTATAATATCAATTACTTAACCGAGGTTAAGATATTCAGGAGTGTGTGTATGCCTTTAATAATGGCTCCCGTAGACAGGGAAATGGAAGTAAAGAAAATTTCGGCGGACGACAAGAGCAGGAAGCACCTGCGCGAAATAGGTATCGCCGAGGGCAGCAGGATTACGCTGGTTTCGGGCGGCGGCAGCGGAGTTATCGTCATAGTAAAAGAAGGTAGGCTCTGCCTGGACGGCGCGCTTGCGCGTAAAATCCTGGTTGCCTAATCAGAGGAAGAAAATTATATCAGGAGGCATATATGACAAAGTTACTAAGCGATTTTACCGTGGGCGAAAGCGGCAAAATCGTTAAAGTGAACGGCGAAGGCAGAATACGCCGACGGCTGTTCGATATGGGCATAACTCCCCAGGCGGACGTCGTTATGAGAAAGAAGGCGCCGCTGGGCGACCCCATAGAAGTTACCGTGCGCGGCTACGAGCTGACTTTGCGTAAGGGCGAGGCGGCTTGCGTGGAGGTGGAAGTACAATGAAAACTTTTGCACTTGCAGGCAACCCCAACTGCGGTAAAACCACTCTGTTCAACGCGCTGACGGGCTCCACGGCGCACGTCGGCAACTGGCCCGGCGTTACCGTTGACAAGCGCGAGGGCGTTTATAAGGGCAAGAATGAAAAGGTTGCGATTATCGACCTGCCCGGCATCTATTCGCTTTCGCCCTACACGCCCGAGGAAGTCATTTCGCGCAACTATATTCTGGACGAAAAGCCCGACGGCATAATAAATATCGTAGACGCGACCAACCTTGAAAGGAACCTGTATCTGACTACGCAGATACTCGAAATGGACGTTCCCGTTATAATCGCCCTCAATATGATGGACGAGGTGGAAAAGGTCGGCGACAGCATTGATATCAAGGCTCTGGAAAAGGCTGTGGGCGTGCCCGTCGTTGCCATTTCCGCACTCAGAAAGAACGGCATTGCCGAGCTTATGGACCGCGCTATCGCAATGAACGAAGAGCGCAAGGGAAACACCGTGCTGGGCGGCGCGCTTACGGGCAAGATTGAAAGGGCGCGGCAGTTCTTTGCGCAGGAGGAGGTGGCAAGCCCCCTGTTCCACGCCGTGAAGATGCTGGAAAGCGACGAAATCGAGCTTGCGCACAGGGGCGCGAAGGAAGTGCTTGCCGAGATTGCGGCTGGCGAGGATTTGGAAGCGACCATTGCCGACGAAAGATATAAATACATATCGGCAAACTTCTCCTCCGCAAAGGCGAAGAAGAGCAAGGAAGTGCTTACCAAGTCGGATAAAATCGATAAGGTGCTCACGCATAGAATCTGGGCTATTCCCATATTCATAGTTATACTGTTCCTCATATTCCACCTGACCTTCTCGGAAAACCTGTTCTATTTAAACGGCTTTACCGAAGAGCAGGGGTGGATGCCCACTTTGTTCGACTCCGTTGAGGAGGGCGGACTGGGCTGGGAGGAAAACTTCGGCACCAAGCTTTTAGCCTGTATTTACGACGGGGCGGTGTTCTCTCCGGGCGTGATACTGACGAACTTACTGAACTTTATTTTAGACTACATAACCGAGGGTGTGGGCGCGCTGATAGGCGTTTGCCACGGCGCGGCGTGGGTTGACAGTCTGGTGTGCGACGCCGTTCTCGGCGGCATATTTGCGGTGCTGGGCTTCCTGCCGCAGATACTGTTCCTCTTCCTTGCGTTCTCCATATTGGAGGATACGGGATATATGGCGCGCGTGGCGTTTGTTCTGGACAGAATTTTCCGCCGCTTCGGGCTTTCGGGCAGAGCGTTTATGCCCATGATTATGGGCTTCGGCTGCTCGCTTCCCGCAATGGTCAACACGCGTACGCTTGCCGACGAAAAGGAGAGGACGGCTACCGTCAGGGTAATTCCCTTCTTCTCGTGCGGCGCCAAGCTGCCCATACTCACCGCTATGGCGGGCGGTATACTGGAAGTATTCAACGTGGGCAACGTTGACGCGATAACCTTCGGAATGTATATCGCGGGTATCGTAATAGCAATCTGCGCGGTGCTGTTTATGCGCAACACCACGCTTAAAGGCGAAACGCCTCCGTTCATAATGGAGCTGCCCGCATATCACCTGCCAGGGTTCAGAAATTTAATGCTGCACCTGTGGGATAAGACAAAGCACTTCATTAAAAAGGCGTTTACCATTATATTTGCTTCGACCGTGGTTATCTGGCTGTTACAGTCGTTCAGCTGGAGCTGGGAGTTCCTGCTACAGGATGCGCAGGAGCTGTTTGAGGCAGACCCCGAAAAGTGGGCTTCGCTCGCGGAAATCGAGGGGCTTGTAAACGTAAGAACGAACGAATCCATCCTGGGCAGCCTGGGCATGTTCATACAGCCTCTGTTCACGCCGCTCGGCTTCGGTTCGCAGCTTGCTAAGTCCGTCGGCTGGGTGTTCGCGGTGGCGGCAATCACTGGGCTTGTTGCCAAGGAAAACGTCATTGCAACCTTCGGCGCGCTTGCGGCGGTTGTTGCCGGTCAGTATATCGACTGGGAGGCGGCAGGCGGCGACGTGGCTTCCGCGGCGGCAATGATAGGCGGCACGGGCATAACCATTCCGGCAATCATAGCGTTCATAATCTTCAATATGACGACCATACCCTGCTTCGCGGCGTGCGCAACAGCCAAGGCGGAACTGCCCAAGGGCAAGTTCAAGTGGACGGTGCTGTTCTGGGTGGTGACCAGCTATCTCGTTTCCTGCATGTTCTACACGGTGGGAAGCTGGTGGTGGACGCTCTTCATCTGGCTTGCGGTAATCGCGGCGGTTGTAACCTTTATAGTTTTAAGGAATTTAGGCAAGTTCGATATTCTTAAAATCTTCAAAAGGAAGAAGAAGGAAAAGCCGGCAGAAAAGGCTGACTGAGTTTAAGGAGAAAAAATGGGCGCTTTCGATATAGTTATTATCTGCCTGGTGGCGGTCGCGTTTGCGGCGGTTGTGGGCGTGATAATTTATAAAAAAGTCACCAAAAAGGGCGGCGGATGCGGCTGCGGTTGCGAGGGGTGTCCCCACGCCTGCCACTGCAAGACCGACGCGGAAAAGGATAAAAAATAAGCATACACAACACTCCAACATAAATACGGCGGACAAACCCTTTGCGGTTTGTCCGCCGTATTTTGCAAGTATTTATAAAATACGGAAAATTATTATCAAAAAATGTATAAATATA
>CAMWWA010000072.1 GCA_947177825.1 uncultured Clostridia bacterium | reverse complement strand
TTTCGATACCGCCTGCGGCGATACGTTCAGCTTATCGCCCAAGTCCTTCTGCGTCAGGTCGAGTTGCTTGCGGTATTCTGAAATTTTATTTCCAAGATTTTCCATACGTTATCTCCGATTAAAATTCATTTACGTACTTATTATAACATCTAAACTTAAAGTTGTATAATTTTTACGCTCAACCAAAAGTTGAATTTACACTAAAAAAGGTTGAAATTTTGACTTTCCCGCAATAAATCAGCCAAAAGGGACAAAATATCTGTAACTGCGGCTTATTTTGCGCCGTTCCGCGTGCTTTGTTAAAAGTTTTCAAACTCACAAATACAACATGTAGAAAGATGTTAAAAACTTTCATACAAGATATTGTGGTCAGTTCCTTGACTTAAAAAGTGCGACGGGCTATAATGTTATCCGTTGCGCGCCTTTAGAAGGCGGCGGCGTAATTATTTGATTTTTATATGCTTACGCGCATATCCATTATTAAATATTATACAATATATTGTGTTTCCACTATTGACAAACAACAATATATGTGATATATTGAAAGCGTTCCACATTTAAAGAACTACGTATTACAAAAGATTAAGGGAGAGGGACAGGCAATGAAGGTTATTAAAAGAGACGGCTCTACGGTTGACTTTGACAGAAGCAAAATCATCAAGGCGATAAGTAAGGCCAACGAGGCGGTTGATATCGAGGACAGAGTGTCCGAAAAGCAGATTGAAAAAATCGTCGACGAAATCGCAAACCGCCACAGAACCCGTCTGCTCGTCGAAGACATTCAGGATATGGTGGAAGAGAAGCTGATGGAACAGCAGAAGTACCGTCTTATGAAGGCGTACATTCTCTACCGTTACGAGCGTGCGCTCGTCAGAAAGGCGAACACCACCGACGAGAGCATCCTTTCTCTTATAAAGAATGCAAACAAGGACGTAATGGAGGAGAACTCCAATAAGAACGCGCGCACGGCTTCCACCCAACGCGACCTCATTGCGGGCGAAGTTTCGCGCGATTTAACGCGCCGTATCCTGCTGCCCGAATACATTTCCAAGGCGCACGACGAAGGCGCCATTCACTTCCACGATTCGGACTATTTCGTGCAGCCCATTTTCAACTGCTGCCTCGTAAATATTCAGGATATGCTCGATAACGGCACGGTTATGAACGGCAAGCTTATCGAGTCGCCCAAGTCCTTCCAGACGGCTTGCACCATCGTTACGCAGATTATCGCGTCGGTTGCCTCCTCGCAGTACGGCGGACAGTCGGTGAATATCGCGCACCTCGGCAAGTATCTGCGCCGCACCAGGGATAAATACCAGAAGCAGTGCGACGAGCTGTTCGGCGACGAGAACCCCGAAGAGAAGGCAAAAATCGTCGAAATGCGTTTAAAGGACGAACTCAAAGCGGGCGTCCAGACCATACAGTACCAGATTAACACGCTTATGACCACCAACGGTCAGTCGCCTTTCGTTACGCTTTTCCTCTATCTCGACGAAAACGACGAGTATATCGAAGAAAACGCAATGATAATCGAGGAGATTTTAAGACAGCGCTACAAGGGAATCAAGAACGAGGTGGGCGTATATATCACCCCTGCGTTCCCCAAGCTCGTGTACGTTCTGGACGAAAACAACAACCTTACGGGCGGCAAATACGACTATCTTACCAGGCTTGCCGCAAAGTGCTCGGCAAAGCGTTTCTATCCCGACTACATTTCGGCAAAGAAGATGCGCGAAAATTACGAGGGCAACGTGTTCTCGCCCATGGGCTGCCGTTCGTTCCTTTCCCCCTGGAAGGACGCGGACGGAAATTACAAGTTCGAGGGCAGATTCAACCAGGGCGTCGTTTCCATAAACCTTCCCCAGTGCGGTATCCTTGCAAAGGGTGACGAAAAGAAATTCTGGGAGATTTTGGAGGACAGACTGCAGCTTTGCTACGACGCGCTTATGTGCCGCCACAACGCGCTTTTGGGTACCATTTCGGACGTATCCCCCGTGCACTGGCAGTACGGCGCCATCGCAAGACTGGACAAGGGCGAAAAGATAGACAAGTTCCTTTTCGGCGGCTATTCCTCGATATCCCTTGGATATATAGGACTCTACGAGGTCACCAAGCTTGTCAAGGGCGTTTCGCACACCACTCCCGAAGGACAGGAATTTGCGCTTAAGGTTATGAACAGTCTGCGCGACCACTGCGAGAAGTGGAAGAAGGAAACCAACATCGGTTTCGCGCTGTACGGCACGCCTGCGGAAAGCCTTTGCTACCGCTTTGCGCGTATCGATAAGGAGCGCTTCGGCACCATTAAGGATATTACCGACAAGGGCTACTACACCAACAGCTATCACGTGGACGTCCGCGAAGATATCGACGCGTTCTCCAAGTTCACGTTCGAAAGCCAGTTCCAGAAGATATCTTCGGGCGGCGCGATTTCCTACGTCGAGGTTCCCAATATGAACGGCAACCTGACGGCAATGGAGGACGTGATAAAGTTTATTTACGACAATATCCAGTACGCCGAATTCAACACCAAGAGCGACTACTGCCAGGTATGCGGTTTCAGCGGCGAAATTCAGATTAACGCCGACAACGAGTGGGAGTGCCCCAACTGCCACAACAAGGACCACCGCAGAATGAACGTAACGCGCCGCACGTGCGGTTACCTCGGCGAAAATTTCTGGAACGTCGGCAAGACCAAGGAAATCAAAGCGAGAGTGCTTCATCTGTAATTAAAATGCGCGACTGCAAGCTCTCCGCTTGCAGTCGAATTATTTGGAAACGAATATGAATTTTGCAACTATAAAATATACGGATATATCCAACGGACCGGGCGTGCGCGTCAGCCTGTACGTTTCGGGGTGCCGCAACCACTGCAAAAACTGCTTCAACCCCGAAACCTGGGACTTCAATTACGGCGAGCCGTTTACCAAGGAGGTCGAGGATAAGATTATAGCAGCCATGAAGCCCGACCACATTAAGGGCTTTACCCTTCTGGGCGGCGACCCGTTCGAGCCGGAAAATTCCAAGGCTCTCGTGCCGTTTATGCAACGCTTGCGCAAAATTTATCCGCACAAGTCGTTCTGGTGCTTTACGGGCTACGATTTCGAGCGCGACCTTTTGACGGGCAAGCAGGGCGACCCCGACGACGTTATGGCGATTCTGGAAACCTTGGACGTACTCGTGGACGGAAAGTTCGTCGAAAGCTTAAAGGATTTGAACCTGCGTTTCAAGGGCTCGTCCAATCAGCGCACTATTTTGGTTAAGGAATCGCTCGAAACGGACGAAGTAGTGTTGTGGGATAACGAAACACCCGTATAAATAAGGTAATAAACCAATGAAAATCAACGTTAAAAAGTTAAACCAAAAAGCAATTCTGCCCTCGTACGGCAGCGAATACGCAGCGGGCGCGGACTTGTACGCCTGCATCGATAGCGAAGTTATCGTTGCTCCGCATACGACGGTTATGATTCCCACGGGCATCGCGCTAGAGCTTCCCGTAGGCTACGCAGGCTTTATATACGCGCGCAGCGGACTTGCTTCCAAGCGCAATCTCGCCCCCGCAAACAAGGTGGGCGTCGTGGACTGCGATTACCGCGGCGAGGTCAAGGTGGCACTGCACAACCACGGCGAAACCGAGCAGGTTATTGCGGTAGGCGAAAGGGTTGCCCAGCTGGTAGTTGCGCCCTATATAACGGCGCAGTTCGAGGAGGCGGAGGAGCTTTCCTCCACCGTGCGCGGCGCGGGCGGCTTCGGCTCTACGGGCACAAAGTAAACGATATAGAGTAATATGAATTATTATCTCGGTATGGACATAGGCGGCACGTTTATAAAGGGCGTGCTGGTTGACGAAGGCGGCAAGGTCATTGCCGACGGCAAAACGCCCACGGGCTGTGCGGACGGCGGCGACGCCATGTGCGCTAATATTGCCGCGCTGTGCGCTCAGCTACAGAGCAAGGCGGCTGTCAAGGCTTGCGCGGTCGGGGTGGGCTGCGCAGGTATGATTTCGGACGACGGCACCGTGCTGTTCGCAGGCAATCTGGGCTTGAAGAACTATCCGCTTGCGGACAGGCTTTCGGCGCTGACGGGACTGCCCGTAAAGGTGACCAACGACGCCAACGCGGCGGCGCTGGGCGAGGCGGCTTACGGCGCGGGCAAGGACTATTCTGACAGCGTGTTCATAACGCTCGGCACGGGTGTGGGCGGCGGAATAATAATTGACGGCAAGCTCTTTCAGGGCGGCAAAAACGTCGGCGCGGAGATTGGTCACACGGTAATTATGCACGGCGGCGAAAAGTGCACCTGCGGCAGAAAGGGCTGTTTCGAGGCGTATTCTTCGGCGACCGCGCTCATTAAATTTACGCGCAAAGCGATGGAGGAGGACTGCTCCTCGGCAATGTGGAAAACATATACGCCAGACACGGTTACGGGCAGGACGGCGTTCGACTACGCGGACTGCGACCGTACGGCGAAAAAGGTGGTGGACGGATATATCTACAACCTTGCGTGCGGCATTATAAACCTTGCCAACGTGTTCCGTCCGCAGGCGGTAATTTTGGGCGGCGGCGTTGCCGAACAGGGCGAAAGACTTATTGCGCCCCTGCAGGAGCGGCTGGATGCAAAGATTTTCGGCGGACAGGGTTACGCGCCCGTCAAGATAGTCAAGGCGGCGCTGGGCAATCTTGCAGGCGCGCTGGGCGCGGCTAAGCTGGTTATCGGCTGAGCATTTTTTAAGGGCGTGCGCCATAGAATAGTACACTATGGCGGACAAGAAAAGAAACAACTTATTTGCGGCTGTCGGCGCGGCAACGGGGCTGGGCAACGCGTTCAGATTTCCCGCGCTGTGCGTAAGCTACGGCGCGGCTTTCGTTTTCGCGTACGGCGCGGCGCTCGCACTCGTCTGCTTTCCTCTGCTGTGCGCCGAACTGCACTTCGGCAGGCGCGCGGGCAACGTGCGGCGCGCTAAGCTGTGGGCGTTCATTATGCGCGTTGCGGCGGCAAATTCGGCGTTGATAGCGCTATATTACGCGGTCATTGCCTCAAAACTCGGTTCGGCGTGCCTGTCCTTCGCCTGCTTTGCGGTAGCGGAAGCGGACTTGTCAACCGTGTTTTTTATTGTGACTGCCGTACTGGTTACGGCGGTCGTATTCGTTTTATTGAGCCGCGGACAAATGGCGCTTGCGGTTTCGGGCAGGCTTTCCGTCGGGCTTTCGCTGGCGCTCTTTTTCTTTCTGGCGGTAAAGGGAATAGTGCGCGGCGGCGCGTTTTCGTCACTCAATTTTTCGGCGCTGCTCGGCGGTTCTATATGGGCGGACGCGCTCGGTCAGGCGCTTTTGGCGCTGTCGCTTGCCGCGGGGGTAATGCCGTCGTTCGCACGCGCGCAGGGGGCGGACTTTTCGGTGCCGCGGACGGCGTTTATCATAGTCGCCGCAAATTTCGCCGGCTGTCTGCTCGCGCTCTTCTCAACGTTGCCCTTCGTTTCGCAATTTCCGCAGACGGACGGAATAAACTGCGCGCTTACGGTCTATCCGCAGGTGGTCGCCGCGGTTGCAAAAAATCAGGCTTCCGCGCGCGTTTTCGGCACGCTCGTTTACGCCGTGCTTACGGTGGTGGCGGTGCACTCGCTCGCTTCGCTCGCTACTCCCGCAATAACCCTGGTGCGCAAAAAAATCAAATTCGCCCCCGCAATTTTCTGCGTTGATTCCGCGCTGTTATTGCCGCTGTTTTCCTCGTTCGGGCTGCAGGTGCTGTCCGCGTGCGACAGGGCGGCGTGCTCGGTTTCCGCCATACTTATCGCATTTGCCGAGTGCCTGTTTTTCGCCTCGCAAAGGGATATAAAGGGGGCAAACAAGCCGTTTATGCGCTTCTTGTGTCCGCTTGCCTGCGGTTCGCTTGCTCTGTTCTCGCTGTGCTCGGCGCGGTTCGGGTGTTTTTCGCCCTTTGCCGCGGCGTGCGCGTTCATTGCTTTGGCGGCTACGTGGGCGTGCGGTCCGCTTCCTCAATTGACTTATTTTGCAAAACGCGTTAAAATATTGCGTAAGAAAAAATTACGGTATGAAAAAGACTCTTAAATACTTAAAACCGTATTCGGGAATAGTCGCGTGGGGGCTGGTGTTCAAATTTGTCGGCAGCGTTGCCGAGCTGTTTCTGCCCCTCGTTCTCGATTACATAATAGACGAAGTCGTGCCCGTAAAGGATACGAGGATGATGATAATTCTCGGCGTTGCAATGCTGGGACTTTCCTTTATCGCGCTGTTCGGCAACATAATCGCAAACCGCTTTGCCGCCCACTCGTCGGGAAATATGACGCGCGATTTGCGCTACGATTTATTCAAAAAGACAAGCTCACTTAAAAGCTCGCAGGTGGACGCCTTTACTTTGCCGTCCCTCGTTTCGCGCCTGACCAGCGACACGTATTACGTCAATCAGGCGGTTGCGCGTTCCCTGCGCCTGGGCGTACGCGCGCCCATATTGCTTATCGGCGGCGTAATACTTACTTTCGTGCTCGACTGGCGGCTGGCGCTCGTCCTGCTTGCGTGCGTGCCCCTCGTTTCGGTTGCGGTGGTTATAATCACCAAAAAGAGCGTGCCCATGTACACGACCGTACAGCAGAGCGGCGACGCGGCGGTGCGCTCCATGCAGGAAAACATTTCGGGCGTGCGCGTCATTAA
>CAMWWA010000071.1 GCA_947177825.1 uncultured Clostridia bacterium | reverse complement strand
TGCCCAGAAGGTCGTCGCCGTAGTAGATCCCGATTAAATTGGATTTGAAATTTTCGGCAAGGTACTTTCTGCGTTGGTCGTTGGTGCTGTCTATAATCATACAGTTGGGCACGCCCGCGGTGAACGACTGAATGTGCCCGGGACCTACCCACACCGCGATTTTATCACTTTTAATTCCGCTGTCGGTCAGAACCTCGGAAAGGCGCTTGCCCGTCGTCTCCTCTATGCCCTTCATGCACAGCACGAAAACCTTGTCGGCAACGGGGTGCTTTATAACCTTTTGCATAAACTCGCGCAGCGCTTGGGAGCTTATGGAAATGATTATAACGTCGCTTTCCTTCAATGCGTATGCAAGGTCGGAAGTCAGCGTTATGCTCTTGTCCAGGGCGACGTACTCGTTTTTGCCCTCCGCCTTTAAGATATCGTAGGACTCTCTGCCGTCTTCACCGTATAGTATTACGTTGTTTTTGAGTACGGTGGCGTGATACCAGGCGATGAACGAGCCCCACCTGCCGCAACCGAGCACGGAAATTTTCATTATAAATATCCTTAAATTTCTTTTCTTTCAACGAACGCGCGGGAAAGAGTTACCTCGTCGGTATACTCGATTTCGCCGCCTATTGGTATGCCGTGGGCAAGGCGCGTAACGCGCACGTCCAGCGGCTTTAAAAGCTTGGAAATATACATTGCCGTGGCGTCGCCCTCCACGTCGGGATTGGTGGCGATTATAACCTCGGTTACGCCGCTTAATCTTTCCAGAAGCTCTTTTATGCGTATGTCGTTGGGGCCGACTCCGTCCATGGGCGAAATTACGCCGTGCAACACGTGGTACACGCCCTTATATTCCCTCAGCTTTTCCAAAGCGATGACGTCCTTGGGCTCCTTTACCACGCAGATAACCGATTTGTCGCGCTTTTTGCAGACGTCGCAAACCTCCTCCTCGGAGAAGTTTCCGCACACCGAGCAGTAGCGCACCTTGGACTTGCATTCCAGAATGCTTTCGGCAAACTGCTTTGCTTCCTCGGGCGACATATCTATTATTTTGTAGGCGTAACGCTGCGCCGTCTTTTTGCCAACTCCCGGCAGCTTGGAAAACTGGTTGATAAGCTTTCCGATAGGCTCGATAAAAGTATCCATTATAACAGTCCGTTAAGTCCGCCCATATTGCCGAGGGGTCCCATCTTTTTCTGGTATTCCTCGTCCGCCTTTTTATAGCCGTCGTTTATGGCAGCCATAATAAGGTCTTCCAGCATTTCCACGTCGTCCTCGTCCGAAAGGTCTACCATTTCGGAAATTTTACTGCCGAACTCTATACCGTTTATTACCTTTTTGCCGTTCATATAGACGACTACGGTTTCGTCGCCCTCTTCGCCGCCGCCCGAAAAACCGAGGACTTCCATTTCTTCAAGTTCCGCTTCCGCCTGTTGCATCTGCTCCTGAATTTTTTGAGCCTGCTTCATAACGTTCTGCATTCCGCCGTTGCCGCCTCTGAATCCTGCCATAAAATTATCTCCTTTCTCGCTAATTTACTTAATAGTTATATCGGTGCCTTTGAAATTTTCACGGAGCTCGCCTATCGCCTTTTCGTACTTATCCTCGCCCTTGGGCTTCAAGCGGATATCGTACGAGAACACGCCGAGAGATTCCAGCGCCTCGGCAATACACTGCCTGTTGTCCTCGCGGTTGAGCGATTTGTAGACCGCCTCAGTCGCCGTCGTCAGCACGAACGTGTCGCCCTCGAACGAGCTTTCCAAATCCATACACAGAGTGAATAAAACCGCGTTGCGCCGCGTAGTGCGGAACAGCCTTATAAACCTGCCGAACAGAGTTGCTTTGTCCGCATCCGACAGCGAACCGACGTGCGCGGGCTGGGTTACGGGCGCGTGCTCGAACAGCGTACTTTGTTCCTGTTCGGAAGGCGCGGCCTGCGCTTTGGGCGCTTCGGCAAAGGGCGAACTGTCGTCGTCCTCAACCGCCGTAAGCTTGGGCTTTTCCTCAACGCGCCTATCTTGCGCAACGGGCGCGGCGACGGGCGCGGCTTTTACTTCAACCTTTATGCCCTCGGCAACCGCCCTTTCCAGCTTTTCCATTCTGACAAGCAGCGCCTCTATGTCGTAGTCCGCGCGGGGCATTGCCGCCTTGATAAGCGCCGCCTCCAACGTTATTCTGCCGTCTACGGCAAAGCGCATATCGCCCTCCGCCTGCGCCAGAATTTCGGTAGTGCGCAGTATTGCGTGGCCGTCCGCCTGCGCGGCAATCTCCTGCAATTTTTCGTATTTATCCTTGGGGAGATTGACTATCCCTTCGGCGTTGCGGCACATCTTCACCACCGCGAGATTGTTCATAAAACTTAAAAGGTCGCGGAGCAGCACGCCCACGCCCTTGCCCGTGGCAAGCACGCTTTCCGCCGCGTTGAGCGTTTCGCCGCCATTCTGCGAAATTATCGCCGCAACTATGTCCGCGACGGCAAAGAAATCCGCCTTGCCCAGTACCTGGTTCACGTCGTCGTAGGTGAGCTTACCCAGCGAATACGAAGCGCACATATCGGCAATCGAAAGGCTGTCTCTGGCACTGCCGTTGCCCGCGCGCGCAATTGCCGCAACCGCCTCGTCCTCGTACTGTTTGCCCGTCCTGTCGAAAACGCTCTTTACAAGCTCCTCCAAATCGGACTGGGGAATCAGCTTGAAGTCGAAGCGCATACAGCGCGAAAGTATGGTTGCGGGGATTTTCTGCGGCTCGGTGGTCGCAAGAATGAACACCGCGTGTGCCGGCGGCTCCTCAAGCGTCTTTAAAACCGCGTTGAAAGCCGACTGGGTGAGCATATGCACCTCGTCGATGATATACACTTTAAATCTGCCGTTGACGGGCGGATACTGCACCTTTTCGCGGATGTCGCGCATCTCGTCCACGCCGTTGTTGGAAGCCGCGTCTATTTCCGAAATATCGAGGGCGGAGCCGTTTGCAAGCGCCTTGCAGGTTGCGCACTCGCCGCACGCCGAGCCGTTTACGGGGTGCTCGCAGTTAATCGCCCTGGCAAAAATTTTGGCAAGCGTCGTCTTGCCCGTACCGCGCGGACCGCAGAAAAGATAGGCGTGACCGATTTTGTCCGTCTCTATCTGGTTTTTAAGTATCTTTACTATGTGCTCCTGCCTGACCACCTCGTCGAAGGTCGTCGGGCGGAAGGTGCGGTAAAATGCGAGGTACGCCATATTGCCCCCTTTTATTTATTGAGCACGCGCCGAAGTTTATGCTTTGCGCGCATCAACGCGTTGTCCGTCTGTTTGTAAGTTCTGTTAAGCGCAACCGAAATTTCGGCTATGGGCGAGCCTTCGATATACATACATATAGCCCTGTATTCCATAGGCGAAAGCGAGCTTTTCATAATCTCGAAAAATTCGTTTACCGTTTCGCTGCCGATAAGCGCTTCCTCGGGACTGAACTCCGATGCCGTCATTCCGTCACCGTCCTCCAGATAAGGAAGAAAGCGGTTGAGCGCGTAATTTTTATTGTTGACCGATTTTTTAACCGCGTCGCGTATGCGGTTCTTTATGCACGCGTAGGCGTATTTTTCAAAACCGCTGTCGCCCTCGAAGCAGGTTATTGCGGAATACAGTCCGCACATACCCTCCTGCACCAAATCCTCGGTCTCGCCGCCGACCAGAAAGAACCGCCTGGCAACCGAGAGCACGGTGTTTTTATAACGGCCGAGCAGCTCCTCGCCCGCGCCTTTGTCGCCGCCGCGGAACAGAGCGACAAGCTCGCAGTCCGTGCGGGATTGAAAATTATCCATATATTTATATGCGCCTGCGCCTTAAAACTTCGTACGCCGCTATCCCCAGCGCAACCGACGCGTTGAGCGAGTTGACCTTGCCCTGCATGGGTAGTGACAGAACGAAATCGCACTTTTCGCGCGTGAGTTTTTTTACTCCGCTGTCCTCTCCGCCGATGACCAGCGCCACGTTGCCGCTAAGGTCGGCGGAATAAATATCGCTGCCGTCCGCTTCCAGCGCGTACAGCCAGTAACCGTTCTTTTTGAGCTCGTCCACGGCGCGGTTTAAAGAATTGACCTTTGCCACCTTTACGTGGTTTGCCGCCCCCGCGGAAATGCGCACCACCGCCTCGGTCACGCTTGCCGAATTTGTGGACTGAATTACCACGCCGTCTGCGCCGGCGCACTCGGCAACCCTTATTATAGAGCCGAGGTTATGCACGTCCTCTATGCAGTCGCAGAGGATAACGAAACCGCCCTTTTCGCCCTTTGCAGCCATAATATCCTGCAACGAGCTGTATTTATAGTCGGAAGAAAAGGCTATGCAGCCCTGGTGCTTGCCCGTCACGCTCTCCTTGTCGAGCACGCGCCTGTCGACGAACTGAACGCGAACGCCCTTGTCCCTCGCCTCGGCAAAAATTCTGCCTAAGGTTCCCTGCGCGTTCTTTTCAAGCAATATCTTTTCGACCGTTTTGTCCGTTTTCAAAAGCTCCAAAACGGCGTTTCTGCCCTCGGTTTTCATTGACCGTCACTCCTCCAAAAGCTGTGAAATCCTGTCGTACTGTCCGCTTAAATACAGAAAGCCGAGCACCGCCTCGAACCCCGTCGAGCGGTTGTAATCGATAACCGAGGCGTTCTTTGCTTTAGTGCTCTTTTTGGCGTTGCGGCCGCGGTGGAAAATTTCCTCCTCCTCGGTCGTGAATTTGCTTTCCAGGTGCAACAAAAGCTCGCTCTGCCCCTTGGCGGAAACGGCAGCGGACGTGCGTTTTTGCAGCTCGTTCAGCTTATCGTCCGAGCGCAGGACTTCCCTTTCGCGCACGTACAGCGAATACACCGCGTCGCCCACAAATGCCAGCGTTACGGGGCTTAGCTGCTTTGCGCTTTCCTTACTTATCTTCGTAAAAAAATCAAACAAATTGGCACACTTATCCATTATTTGTATACGATTATAGCACTTTGGTATAAAAAAATCAACAAATCAATACTATATAGCGTGAAAACCTTATTTTTAAAGAAAAGTTTTTTGATTGCTCTGGCGCTCATAATCTTAGCCGGAGTCGTGCTGGGAGTATGCGTCGGAGCGGCGGCAAAATCCGCTTCCTCCGTCAATCCGAATATGCCTACGGTGGTTATCGATGCGGGGCACGGCGGCATCGATAACGGCGTGCAGGGAATTAAGACCAAGACCGACGAGGCGGACATAAACCTTGCCATTGCGCGCCTTTTAAAGGGGCAGTTTACTGGTGCGGGCTTCAACTGCGTTATGACGAGGACGAGCGAGGCGGGGCTTTACGACGACACCTCCAAGGGCTTTAAAATGCGCGACATGAAAAAGCGCAAACAGATAATCGAGGACAGCGGCGCGGATATGGTAATTTCCGTACACCAGAACTACTGCCCGTTGCCCAGCAAGCGCGGCGGCACCGTCTTTTTCGATAAGAACAGCGAGTCGGGCAAGGCGCTTGCAAATAAGATTCAGGAGGAGCTGAACGCCCTGCCGCAGACCGTCAAGCCCAACGAGGCAATGCACGGCGACTATTATATGCTTAAATGCACCGAAAGCCCGTCGGTTATCGTCGAGTGCGGATTTTTGTCCAACGCGCAGGACGACGAACTTTTAAACGACGAGGCGTATCAGCGCACCTTAGCCTACGCCATATTCAAGGGCGCGGTCAGCTATTTTGCAAATAAATAAGTGAGTAAAATGAAAGATGCGCGGCGAACTGCCGCGCATCTTTTATTTATTCTTTTTCCTCGTCCGTGAAACTCATATCGGTCATCGGGTCGGCGGGCTTGTAGAAGCCGCCCACGTCGAACACCCTTCCGTCGTCCACGGGCATGGGCGCCACCACGTTGCGCACCACCGTTCTCACGGGAGCCGCCGCCTGCGCCGTTTGCACGGGTTTTTTGGTCGTATCTATCTTTGTTGTAGTCACGGTGGTCATAACCGCGTCGGGAGGAACCTGCGCCGTAACGGGCGCCGCATTGCTTTCGGGCGCTGCGCTTGTTGCCTGCGCCGCAGCCTTTTCGTTAGCCATTGCGTTCCTGACCTCCGTTCTTATAATTTCGGTCAGTTTATCCAGGGATATGCCGCCGCTAACGGTCTGCTCGCCGCCGCGCATAGCGTAAATTTCGCTGTGCATAACGCTCTGCTCCGCCTTGATTGCAGCCTGCTCCGCACGCATTGCAACCTCGGTGCGCATTGCCGCCTGCTCCGCCCTCATTGCCGCCAGTTCGGATTGAATCTGAGCGAATTGCGCGTCGCTTGCACTGCCGCCTCCCGTTGCCGCAGGTTGAGCCGCGGGCTGGGACTGGGGCATTTGCGGCATCTGCATCTGAGGCATTTGCATCATTTGCGGCATCATCATCTGAGGCATTGCCTGCTGCTGACTAAGCCTTGCCATACGCTCCTCGCGTTCGAGCTTGCGCTCTTCGCGTTCGCGCTCTTCCTTTTCGAGCCTGCGCTGTTCGGCAAGCTCCGCCTTTTCGCGCTTCTTCTTTGCCGCGCGTGCCAGCAACGCGATTAAGGTTATGAGGAGTATCAACGCCACTACCGCGATTACCAGCCACAGCCAGTTGGTCACGATAAACTTAACGATTTTATCCCAAACGGTCAGCTCCTTTGCAGGCGTAGTATACGTGAACGATTTAACCGTATACGCCGCCGCGCTTGCGTCGAGCTCGAAGTTGTCAGTATCTAAAAGTTCCGCCTTAACGAAATACTGCGTTTCATACGCCAGGTCTTCCGCCGCAACCTCTTCGG
>CAMWWA010000070.1 GCA_947177825.1 uncultured Clostridia bacterium | reverse complement strand
GGTAACGCTATGGCAATGGACTTGACGACTATGTGCAATATGAATTTGATGTACTTTATGGTTGCCGTACTCGTGTGCGTATTCGTGTCCGACGATTTCAGAAGCGGCTACGCAAAGAACTTATTTACCGTACGCTCCAAAAAGGTTGACTACGTTTTCTCTAAAACTCTTGTTTGCTTTGCCGGTGGTGCAATCATGATACTTGCTTTCTTTATCGGGGCAATGCTCGGCGGTGCAATCGGCGGACTTCCTTTCACAACGGAAGGTTTTAACGCAGGTAATCTTATAGCGTGCCTATTTTCTAAAATATTCCTTGTTTTGGTATTTGTAGCTCTGTTCTTTACATTCGCAGTTGTTGCAAAACAGCGTACTTGGCTTTCAATACTTCTCTCTCTTGGATGCGGTGCGTTTATGTTTATGATGATACCTGTGATGACGCCACTCAATGCAAACTTTATACACGTTATAATGACGCTTGCAGGCGGCGCGTTGTTCGCCGCGGGACTGGGCGCGGTAAGCAACGTAATACTCAACAAAACAAGCCTGGTATAATTAAGTATAAATAAAAACCGTCCGGAAGGGCGGTTTTTATTTATACTTGAAATACGTTTCGGGACGTGATATAATATAAAAAAGGAGATAATTTATGAAAGTTAAACAGACGGCAGGACGCGACTCGCTCGGAGAATTCGCACCGAAATTTGCAGAGCTGAACGACGACGTTTTATTCGGAGAGGTTTGGTCGGGCGATGCTCTTTCGCTCAAAACCCGCTCGATGCTTACGGTAACGACGCTCGTTTCGAAAGGGCTTATCGACAGCTCGTTTCAGTATCACTTGCAAACGGCAAAGGTCAACGGCGTAACAAAAACAGAAATGGCGGAGCTTTTAACCCACGTTGCATTTTATGCCGGCTGGCCAAACGCGTGGGCGGCCTTCCGTATGGCAAAAGAAGTTTATAAGGACGATGAAGGTAAGTGCGGCGGAATGTTCGGACTGGGCGAACCCAATACGGCGTATGCCAAATACTTTGTCGGTAATTCTTATCTTAAACCGCTTACAGACCCCAAGCAAACGGTGTTTATGGCAAACGTAACGTTCGAGCCCAAGTGCCGCAATAACTGGCATATTCATCACGCCGATAAGGGCGGCGGACAAATTCTTTTGGTGACCGCAGGAAGGGGCTGGTATCAGGAGTGGGGCAAGGCGCCGCGTGCGTTAAAGGCGGGCGACGTCGTAAATATCCCTGCAAACGTCAAGCATTGGCACGGCGCAGCGGCGGACAGTTGGTTTTCGCATATTGCCGTAGAGGTGCCTGCGGAGAACGGCAAAACCGAGTGGTGCGAACCCGTTTCCGACGACGAATATTTCAAATTGGAGGGGTAATATGTTCGAAGGAGTCAAAAAGAATTTCGGTTTCGGCTGTATGCGCCTGCCCGTGAAGGACGGCGAAGTCGATTACGCCGAATTCAACAAAATGATTGATACGTTTATTGAAAACGGCTTCAACTATTTCGACACGGCGCACGGATATCATTCGGGTAAGAGCGAAACCGCTCTGCGCGACTGCCTTGTTGCGCGCTATCCCAGGGATAAATATATTCTTACGAATAAGCTGACGCAACCCTATTTCAAAACGGAGGCGGACGTCCGTCCCTTCTTCGAAAGCCAGCTTGCAATCTGCGGCGTGGACTACTTCGATTTTTATCTGATGCACGCGCAGAGCAAGGAAATTTTCGCCCATTTCAAAAAGTGCCGCGCATACGAGCAGGCGCTGGAATTTAAGGCGGAGGGCAAAATAAAGCACTTCGGCATTTCCTTTCACGATACCGCCGAGGTGCTGGACGAAATCCTTACCGAATATCCGCAGATAGAGGTCGTGCAGATACAGCTGAATTACGTTGACTACGACGACCCCGCGGTGCAGTCGAAAAAGTGCCTTGACGTATGCAATAAGCACGGCAAGCCCGTCATCGTAATGGAGCCCGTAAAGGGCGGCAATCTCGTTAACCTTCCCGAAGCCGCAAAGAAGTATTTTGAAGAGCTCGGCAGCGCAAGCACCGCAAGCTACGCAATCCGCTTTGCCGCGGGCTGCAAAGGCGTGTTTATGGTGCTGTCGGGAATGAGCGACCTGGCGCAGATGAACGACAACCTTTCGTATATGAAGGACTTCAAGCCGCTTGACGAAAGGGAGATGCAAGCCGTTAAAAACGTGTGCAACGTTTTCAAAAGTATGAATTTGATACCTTGCACCGCCTGCCGCTACTGCACGGACGGCTGCCCGAAAAAGATATCCATTCCCGATTTGTTTGCGTGTATGAATACCAAAAATATCTACCGCGACTGGAACGCCGACTATTATTACGGTGAGGTACATACAAAGAACCGCGGCAAGGCTTCGGACTGCATCAAGTGCGGCAAGTGCGAAAAGTCCTGCCCCCAGCATTTGCCCATACGCGATTTACTGATAAACGTTGCAAAGGAATTCGAAAAATAAAATGACTGATTTGCAAATTGCGAAAAACAATCTTGCGGGGCATACTATTTGCCTTTGCAAAGACGGCAACTGTTTATACAGCGATAAAAGGGGCATTGCGCCCATGGTAAACTTTATCGGGCGGGGTGACGACCTATCGGGATATTCGGTTGCCGATACGGTAGTGGGCAAGGCGGCGGCTCTGCTTTTCGTCAAGTGCGGCATAAGAAACGTTTTTGCCAGAACGCTTTCCGAACACGGCAAAAAAATTCTGGTTCGTTACGGCATTTATTACGAGTGCGAAATTTTGACGGAAAGAATAATCAACCGTGAGGGCACCGATACGTGCCCTATGGAAAAGGCGGTTATGAATACCGACGACCCCGTAGAGGCTTATATTATTTTGAAAAACAAACTTGCCGAACTTAATCCGGTTAAGTCCCGTTTGTGAGGCAACTGCACAACGGATATCAATTGCCGTAAAGTAATAAAATTGTATGACAAAATCCGTTTATTTTGTTGACAGTACAATAAATTGTAACTATAATAAAAAGCGTTTTAAAACTATTAACTGTCAGGCGAAGGTTTAAAGATGGATTTATTCAAAAAGTGCAAAAATCAGGAACAGATTAAACTGTTGAGGGAAAAGAACGTTTATCCCTATTTTCACATGCTGACGTCAAAGCAGGCTCCCGAAGTTAAAATGGAGGGCAAGGACGTCATTATGATAGGCTCCAACAACTATCTCGGTTTGACGTCCCATCCCGAAGTTATCGAGGCAGGTGTAAAGGCTATCGAAAAATACGGCTCGGGTTGTTCGGGCAGCAGGTTTTTAAACGGTACGCTGGATATGCATCTCGAACTGGAAGCAAAGCTTGCCGCCTTCTTAAAGAAGGAGGAAACGGTTACCTTCTCTACGGGCTTCCAGTCTAACCTGGGTATAATTTCGGGCATCTGCGGAAGAACGGACGTAATTTTGTGCGACAAGGAAAACCACGCAAGCATTTACGACGGTTGCCGCTTGAGCTTTGCGCGCATGCTCAGATATAACCACTCCGATATGGCGGACCTGGAAGAAAAGCTGAAGACGGTTGACCAGTCTGTTTCGGGCATTCTTATAGTTACCGACGGCGTGTTCAGTATGGGCGGCGACATTGCAAAGCTTCCCGAAATCGTCGCGCTTGCAAAAAAATACGGCGCAAGGGTAATGGTTGACGATGCGCACGGTCTGGGCGTTCTGGGCGAACACGGCAGGGGCACCGCCGAATATTTCGGTCTGGAAAACGAAGTGGACATATATATGGGCACTTTTTCCAAATCGCTTGCAAGCATAGGCGGATATATGGCGGCAAGCAGAGAGGTGTGCGAGTACGTCCGCCACAATTCGCGCCCGTTTATTTTCAGCGCAAGTATAACGCCCGCAAACGTCGCGTGCGCAATGAAGTCGCTTGAAATTCTGGAACGCGAGCCGCAGAGGGTTAAGAGGCTTGCCGAAATAAGCAGCTATATGCGCCGGAACTTAAAGCGCGACGGCGTGGATATAATCGACGGCACGACGCCCATTATTCCCATTTACACGTACACGAATATGCGCACCTTTACGGCGTGCAAGCTTCTGTTCGACAGAGGGGTATACGTCAATTCGGTTATTTCTCCCGCAACGCCCGTCGGCAAGAGTTTGCTCAGAACAAGCTATATGGCAACCCATACCGAGGAGCAGATGGACAGAGCCGCCGCGCATATCAAAGCCGTGCTTAAAGAAATCGAAAATATCACGGATTAAAACAAAATTGAATTAATTTAAAAAAGCCCCGCGCAAAATGCGCGGGGCTTTATGTTATCTATTCTTAATAATCGGTTTTTCCCAACAAATAATCACAGCTTACGGAAAAGTAGTCGGCAATTGCTAAAAGGGTATCAAAGTCGCATTCGCGCTGATTGTTTTCCCAATAACTGATTGAGCGTAAGGAAACGGATAAGGCTTCTGCAAGCTGCTTGCGCGATACGTTTTCCTCTGTTCTTAAATTTTTCAGTCTTTCCCCGAACTTAGTCATACAAATATTTTAGAACAAAACGTTCTATTTATAACTTGACTTGGAACAAAATGTTCCGTATAATAGAGTTATGAGAAAGAAAATATTTATTGTTTTATTGGTTTTGATTTCGGCAATTGCGTGCGTGTTCGGTATTGCGGGGTGCAATAAAAAGCCCGATAGCAATGGTGACAACCAAGATACGAACAACGAACAGGGAAGCGACGGGCACGTTCACGAATACGGTAGTTGGACTGTAACAAAAGAAGCTACGTGTTCGGAAGAAGGATCACACGAACGTACTTGTACAAAATGTGACTATACACAAATTGAAACCATTTCTAAAAAAGGTCATACATTTAATAAAGACAACATTTGTACTGTTTGCGAATACGAACTTGAATATACCACAGGTCTTGCGTATGAGGAATATACGGTAAGGTACAATGAAACTTATTATATCGTAACCGGAATGGGTACAGCAACTGACAAAGACTTGGTTATACCGGCATACCATGCAGGTAAAGAAGTTAAAAAAATTGCCGCTTCAGCTTTTAGCGGTAAGGATGCTTTAACAAGTGTTTATATTGCAAACGGTATAGAACAAATCGGAGAGAAAGCATTTGAATACTGCACGAGTATAGAGAAAATTACGTTGCCTGAAAGTTTAAATAAGCTGTTAAGCAAATACAGTAACGGCACTACAGGTACTTTTATCGGCTATTACGATAATGTAGGTAAAAGCGCTTTTTACGGTTGTCAAAAGCTTACCGATATAAATCTGCCAGACAGGGGAACTATAATCGGTGAATGCGCCTTTGAAGGTACGGCGTATTTTAAAAACGTTAAAAATTGGGATAAAGGAGTCTTATATATAGGCAACCACCTTATTACTACTAATGAAAATTTTACGGCAACAAGCTATACGGTAAGTAAAGACGTCGTCTCCATTGCGGATAAAGCGTTTTACGGGAAAAGCGCTTTAAAAGAATTTATAATTTCAGAAGCAGCATATCCTCGAATTGGGGATAATGCGTTAAAAGCCAGCGGGATTACGAAAGCAGAGGTTTCATATTATCATGGTGAAAACCAATTAAAATATCTTCCTGCGTCAAACATAACCGACTTAACTGTGCACGGTAACATTTATGAGGGCACGTTAAGCAATTTTGTTAATGTAAAAACTCTTGCAATTGACTACGGAAATGAGCGCGGTTGTCTTAAAGGATTGAGTAAACTTGAAAGTTTTTCGATAAAATCATTGTCAAATTGGGTGCTTGGAGAATTATTTGGAGAAACCGCCTATGAGGGTAGCCTTGCAGTAGAACGAGGTGAACTCGATTATATGAATCGACCTATAGTTTTTTATTTGCCCGCAAATTTAAAAAATGTAACCGTTTTAAGTGAAAATATTCATGAATTTGCATTTATTAATTGCACTATGCTTGAAAGCATAACATTAGGCAAAGACATAACTAAGGTTAAAAATAATGCGTTTGACAATTGTATAGGACTTAAGAGCGTAAAATATTTGGGTGATATTGCTGGGTGGTGTAGTATCGAGTTTTCAAAAGGTAAAACAGGTACAGAAAGTCAATATTATTCTTCAAATCCTCTTCATTACGCCCAAAACCTATACATGGATGACAAGCTTGTAACAAAAATTACAATTCCCGGAGATGTTAAAACTATTTGCTATTATGCTTTTGAAAATTGTACTTCATTAACGGACGTAACTATAAGTGAAGGCGTCGAACGTATTATTTCCAATGCGTTTAACGGCTGCATAAATCTTAGCAAAATCTCTCTCCCGAATAGTTTAGTATCCATTGGTAGTGATGCGTTCGAAAATTGCGATTCACTAATTAGTGTAACGATACCCGATAAAATAACAAGTATATACAGAGTTTTTATGGGTTGCAGTGGGCTTACTAGTGTTAAAATACCTGACGGGGTGACAGATATTGGAATGGCGTTTTGGGGATGCAATAATTTAAAAAGCTTAACAATACCAGATAGTGTAACGAAAATAGGCAGTTATACATTTGCTGGTTGCAGTAGTCTTACAGATATTACTATACCAAACGGAGTTACGCATATTGATTATGACGCTTTCTCTGGCTGCAGCGGACTAAAAAGTATAATTATTCCCAACAATGTAACAAGTATTGGTAGAGATGCTTTCGAAGATTGTAGTAGTCTTACAGATATTACCATACCTAACGGAGTAACGCGTATTAGTGAAAATACTTTCAAAGGTTGTAGTAACCTTACAAGTATAACGATACCGGACAGTGTGACGAGTATTGGTGAGA
>CAMWWA010000069.1 GCA_947177825.1 uncultured Clostridia bacterium | reverse complement strand
CATATCCCAGGCGGTAAGTGTACAGCTTGTCGTATTTTCTGTCCGCGATATTGTAGCCCACTCCGTTGCCAGTGGGTATGGTTTCGCGTGCGAGCCGCGCGTATACTTTAAGCGCCGGAGTCAGCTCGTTAACCTTGAAGCCCCTGGGCGCGTAGCCGTACAGCATAAGACCGCAGCGCACACCGTCGTAAAGATATTTGCCGCCGCGCAGTATTCCGCCGCTTGCTGCAATATGCACCTGCACGTTCGGCGCGTACGCCTTAACCGTGCCCACCGCGGAGTCGAAAAGATATAGCTGCTTCTGGCTTTCCCCTACGTTTTCAACCGCATACAGGTGGGAATATACCCCCTCCACGCTCTCGGGCGGCAGTGCGGAAAGAACGCTTTCCAGCTCCTTCCCGAAACAGCCGTAACGGTTCATACCCGTATTCAGGGCTATATGGCATTTGCCGCCGTCAACCAGCTTTGCGCTTTTCAGGTCGGTCACCGTCGGCGTAAGATTATAATAATTAATCTTCGCAGCGTCCTCGCTATCTAGCGGCGGCGCAAGCACGAGTACGGGTTTAGTCACGCCGCATATTCTCAGCTCGGCGCCCTCGTCTATAAGAGCGACGCAGAACCCGTCTACGACGTCCTCTATTGCGCGCGCGACCTCCACGGCGCCGTGTCCGTAGGCGTCCGCCTTGACCACCGCCCAGAAAAAGCGGTTACTTATAAGCGAGCGCACGAAAAGCGCGTTTGAGCGTATTGCCGAAAGATTTATTACAGAAAGCGTTTTTTGCATACCACATAAATACGCTTTCAGCTTAAAAAAAGGTTAACCCCTATTTGAGATATTTTACCATAAAACGGGGCGCTTGGCAATAGTTTGGCAACAGTTTGCCGCTTATTGCTTTTCGGTTTTAACGCCCGTCCTGCGGTGCATTTTTCTTATAACGGGAATTACCGCGTATGCAAGAAAAGCCGAGAGCAAGGTTAAAACCGCGTCCTTGGGCATATATACCACGTTGTAGGTAACGACGGCGCTCCACAGCCCCGCGTTGCCGTTAAGCTGCCAAATCATAATGAAATAGGCAATGCCGAAAACGTAGTCGACGACGAACGCGGCAAGTGCCAAAAGAATAATCTGCCACAGCTTTTTTTGCCTTGAATACGCTATGCCGGCAACGCCTGCCGAGGCGATAAACCCGATAATATAGCCGAACGAAGGCATTAAAACGTAGGAAAAGCCGCCGCCGCTCGTGAATACGGGCAAGCCGACCAATCCGACGAACGCGTAAACCGTCATTGCGATAATGCCCTTCTTCCACCCTAAAAGCAGACCTGCCAGAACGGCGAACACCGTCTGGAATGTAAGCGGCATGAACGGAAAGGGAATTTTTATGTAGGCGCCCGCTATCATGAGCGCGACGAAAACCGCGCACTCGGCAATATCGACCGCCATAAGTTTTGTCGAGTATTTGTTCATATAGCGGTATTTTAAATTTTCGGGCAGTAAATGTCAAATAAATTGGATTGACAAAACGCGACAAAAGTTATAAAGTGTATACGGCAATGATTTACACCGTAACGTTTAATCCTTCTCTGGATTATTATCTTAAAGTTAATAATTTGAAGTCGGGCTCGGTTAACCGCACGGCATCCGAAAGACTGACCGTCGGCGGCAAGGGCGTAAACATCTCGCTCGAGTTGAAAAAGCTGGGCGACGAGTCGGTTGCGCTCGGCTTCGTTGCGGGATTTACCGGGCAGGAAATTTTGCGCGAAATCGATAAAACGGGTATCGCGCACGACTTTATAGAGGTTGACGGACGGAGCAGAATCAACGTTAAAATCAAGTCGACGGCGGAAACGGACATAAACGGCGCGGGCGCCATTATCACCGCGGCGGACGTGGATAAGCTGACGGCGCGGCTTAAAGAAAAGCTTAATGAAGGCGACTTCGTGCTCATCTGCGGAAACGCCCCCGCATACCTCGGCAACGACGTTTACGCCGACATCATAAGCGAACTGAAAAAGGTCAGCGGCGTGAATTTCGTCGTGGACGCGTGCGGCAAGCTTTTGACCAACACGCTTAAATACAAGCCCTTTTTAATCAAGCCAAACTACTACGAGCTGTGCGAAATTTTCGGTCTGCAGGCCACCACTACTTTCGATACAAAGGTCGTTGCCGAGCACGCGCGCAAGCTTCAAAAACAGGGCGCGAGAAACGTTATAGTTTCTCTCGGTTCCAGCGGCGCGGTTATGGTAACCGAAACGCAGCAGGCGCTGTACGTCAGGGCGGCAAGAGGTCAGCTCGTAAATTCCGTGGGCGCGGGGGACTGTATGATAGCCGGCTTCGTGCACGAATATCTGCGCACGGGCAACTACTTCAAGTCGCTCAACTTTGCAACCGCCGCAGGGAGCGCGTGCGCCTTCACCGCCGACATTCCCACCAAGGAACAGATTGATTACGTAGAAAGCTTAATGCTTTGATAAAGAGTAAAATTAAAGCCGCCGCGGCAGTTTGCCGCGGCGGCATTTCGTTTTAATTCTTTTTCGTTTTGGCTTTGAATATCAAAGCCATAATAAACGAGAACACAACGGCGGCGGTAATGCCCGCGCTGGCTGCCGCAAGGCTGCCCGTTACCGCGTAGAAAAACCCTTTTTCCGCACCCTTGATTGCGCCGTTTGCCAGAAGATAGCCGAAGCCCGAAATTGGCACCGTGGCACCCGCTCCCGCAAAATCGACAAGCGGCTGATAGACGCCAATCGCAGTAAGCACGACGCCTGCAAGCATAAAGTAGACGAGTATTTTGCCTGCCGTAAGGTCGGTGAAATTTATTACAATCTGCGCGATAACGCAGATTGCGCCGCCCACCGCAAACGCCTTTACAAAGCCCAAAATTATGTTCAAAACTTCCATTGCCATATAAATTACCCCCGTAATATGCCCTTTACACTTCCAACTGCACCGCGTGCGATATGCATGGAATGGATTCACCCTGCCCCGAAGAAACGGTGGAAAGCAGCGCTCCCGTCGCGGCGAAAAGCACGCGCTTGTACTGCCCCAGCTTCATCTTTGTAAGGATATAGGAATTAAGCACCACGGCGCTGCACCCCGCACCGCTGCCGCCCTGAAATTCGTCCTCGATAACCTTGTAAATAATCTCGCCGCAGTCGACGTGATTTTCGGAAATATCGAACCCCTTTTCCCAGGTCAAATCCTTTAAAATACGTGAGCCGAGCGCGCCCAAATCACCCGACAAAATCAGGTCGTAATCCTCTGGCGAGGTCTCGGTATCGCGGAAGTGACGGATAAGCGTATCCGCGCATGCAGGCGCCATTGCCGCGCCCATATTGTTGACGTCGGTCACGCCGAAGTCCACCACCTTACCCATCGTTCCGTTTACGATTTTCACGCCGTCGCCGTTGCCCGAAATAAGGCACGCGCCCGCACCCGTAACCGTCCATTGCGCCTGCGGAGGACGCGTCGTGCCCTGTTCCAGGGGATAGCGGTACTGCCTTTCCGCCGAAGCAAAGTGACTGCCCGTTGCCGCAACCGCGCGGTGACAGTAGCCCGCGTTTACCATGGACGAAGCTAAAAGCATACTCTCGCTCATAGTCGAACAAGCCGAGTACACGCCGAGGAAAGGAATGTCGAAATCGCGCGCGGCGAAGCTTGCCGAAATAATCTGGTTCAAAAGGTCGCCCGAAAACAGCACGTCGATTTCCTCGCGTTTAAAACCGCCGTTTTTAATCGCGCCGTCGATAACGTTGGAAAGCATTTTGCACTCCGCCTTTTCAAAGGTGCTTTCGCCGTACATATCGTCGGAAAGCGCGGTCTCGACGTACTCGCCGATAATGCCCGCGCACTCCTTGGGACCTGCCACGGACGAGGTTGAAATAATTCGGGGCGCATTGTTGAAAAACACGGTGTGCCCGCGTAAAAGTTTACCGTTCATCAACGATAGTTTTAATCAACCGCCGCCCTTTTATGTATTTTTTATTTCAGTTATTATTAAAAGCCCCGCGGCGGTCGCCGCGGGGCTTTCGGTTTTATTACAGCTTAATCCTTATTTTCTTCGTCCGTGAAGCCCATATCGGTTACGGGGTCTGCAGGCTTATAGAAGCCGCCAACGTCGAATACCCTGCCGTCGTCAACGGGCATAGGCGCCACCACGTTGCGCACCACCGTTCTCACGGGAGCCGCCGCCTGCGCGTTCTGCACGGGCTTCTTGGTCGTGTCTATCTTGGTGGTCGTAACCGTCGTCATAACCGCATCGGGGGGAACCTGCGTTGCCGCAGTCGCCGCGCCTTCGGGAGCTGCGGTCTGAGCCGCCGACTTTTCGTCCGCCAGTGCGTTTCTTACTTCCGTCCTGATAAGCTCGGTAAGCGCCTGCAAGGTAACGCCGCCCTGCATAGCCTGTTCGCCGCCGAAGCGCAACGCGTTGACGTCACTGCGCATAACCGCGTTCTGCTCCGCGCGCATAACTTCCATTCTCAGCTCGGCAATTTCCTTTGCCATATCCTGAGTGGCTTTCATAGCCGCCATTTCGGCTTTGAGTTCGGCTATCTCGTTGGACGAAGCTCCGCCCGTCGCCATAGGCTGTGCCGCAGGCATAGACTGAGGCATCTGTTGGGACATCTGAGGCATTTGCTGAGGCATCTGGGGCATCATCTGAGGCATAGCCATACGTGCCGCCATACGCTCCTCGCGTTCTTCGCGCCTGCGCTCTTCCTCGCGCTGTCTGCGCTCCTCCTCCCTGCGTTCGCGTTCTTCCTGCTCACGCTTTTTCTCTTCCTTTTCTTCCAGCCTGCGCTGCTCCTCGCGCTCGCGCTTCTTCTTTGCCGAGCGCACCGCAAGTGCGATTATAAGTATGAGAAGTATTAGCGCCACGGCTGCAATTACTATCCACAGCCAGTTAGCCTTGATAACCGCAAGTATTTTTTCGAAGCCCGTAAGCTCCTTTGCAGGCGTGGTATACGTGAACGATTTTACCGTATAAGCCGCCGCGCTTGCGTCAAGCTCGAAGTTATCCGTGTCGATAAGTTCAGCCTTTACGTAATACTGCGTTTCGTACTTAAGGTCTTCCGCCGCGATTTCTTCGGTGCAGTCCTCGTCCGTGTAGTATTTCAAAGCAACTACGTCACTGAACGCGCCTATGTAGCTTTCACTTGCGAATACGGGCAGCGCGTTTTCCTTCTTGGTTGCCGTCAATACCGCCTTTGCGATATTCCAGTCAACCGCCGCTTCGTTTGCCAAAAGCGTTATTTCTTCGTCATACAAAGCAACCGCAAACACGGACTTCTTCAAAGTCGTTGTAGTTGCCCACTCGTAATTCTCGTAGTCGTTCAAAGCAAATACAGCCTTATACGAACCGACTGCCAAACCGGGAACGGTCTTGTCGTCAACTAGAGTCATTAAATCCGCATCATAACCGTTAAAGTTGTCAACGGTGGGCTTAACCGAAACGCCGGTGTACTTCAAACCGCCCTTAAACGTAGGCAGGGCAACCTTTTGCTTTTCAACGTTAATCTCAACAAAAGTGCTGAATTCCTCGCCTTCGCTTGTGTACTTGACGGTGATTTTCTGCAAGCTGTACTTAAATTTTCCGCCGTCGCGCAGACCATCGCAGGACAATTCAAAATTATCAACTTCCGCCGTAGTGCCGTTGTTGTAAACCGCGGTCACGGTCAGCTTGGCTTTCAGGTCGTCCAACGTGCTTGCCGTCGTAAATACGGCGCCGTTCTCTACCTTTGCGGAAATACTCTCCACAACCGCGTCGCTTACGGTCAACGTTGCTTCAGCAGGCTCAATCGTTTCGTAATTGTCCTCGTCCTCGTAAGTGAAATACGCCTTAACCGTGTATTCGCCGACTTCGGTAAATTCGAACGGTGTAGCCTGCTTAACGCCTTTATACTCGTACTCAACGGTCACGCCCTGGGGCAGATTGGTTGCCTCCACCTTATGCGCCTGTCCGTTGCCCGTAACGGTCTTGTCTGCAAACTCAACTCCGTCCATATCAACCGTAGCTTTGCCGACGGTGACAACGCAGGTCTTGCTTGCTATGGGCGCGTAAGCCGCACCCGTTTCAAAGCTTACAGTAACCGTATACTCACCTACGTTGATTATATCCTTGCCGCTGAAAGCAGCATCGTCCTTTTTTACTATCGTATAGGAAACGTCAACGCCGCCGGGCACGTTCTGTGCCGCATAGTCCACGGGCGAACCCGTATACGTTGCGGTTATGGTAGGCGGAACGACTATATCGTCCGCACCTGCAACGGGCGGCTTGTCGCTTATAGTAAGCGTTTTGGTTATGGGCGCTATAGCCTCATAATTATTTACGTGCGCGGCGTCAATAGTGAACGTTGCCGTAAATTTATACGTGCCTGCCGCACTGAACGAAGTTCCGGTAAGAGGATTGTTCTCCTCGTCCGTTACGCTGTACGTAACGTTTACCCACAAAGGATAGCCCGTTGCTTCCAAGGTATAAGTCACATCCGTAATTTCGGGCTTAACCGCATCCTCGAAAACTATACCCGTAACCGTCGCCTTGTCAATTTTCAAAATTGCAGTTGACGGCGTAGTATACTGCGCGTAATTGCCGTTCGTGTGCGTAAAGGTTACCGAATAATTATACGTACCTGCGTCGGTATATCCCGCCGCATTGTAAGTAGTTGCACTGCCCGTAACGGTATATGCGGGCGTTAAAGTTAAACCTTCGGGCAAACCTGTCACGGTTGCCTCTATCTTCTTGGCGCTTCCGTCGTAGGTTACCGTTAAATCTTCAAACGTAACCGTGGGCGTAAGCGTGCCCTGATTTATTGTGATTTCGTAATCGGTTTCCGCATCCGAATCTTTAATTTTAAAAGTAACGTCCTTCG
>CAMWWA010000068.1 GCA_947177825.1 uncultured Clostridia bacterium | reverse complement strand
CGCTTACCCTCGTTTCGTACGCACTGTTCACGAAAATATCCTCTAACCGCGGCATAGGCAGCTACGGCGCGTCGGGCTTGGGCGGCTGGAACCGCTACACGAGCGCAACCTGGGCTTTGGAGCAAACCCTTAAAATAACTCGCGCGAATGAAGAGCCCGAAAACGGCAATCAGGGTCTTGCGCTGTACGCAACCCTCCTCCACAACTTCGGTGCGGACGTCTTCTCCAAATCGAGATACGGCGGAAATTACCAGGAATATATGAACGCCTGGCAAAACGTGACCCACAACAATATGTACTATTACTTCAATAATATGTTGCAGGGCAACGTCAATAATACCGCAGCCGCGAACTATCCTATGTTCGTTCCCGTTTCGTCCGTATACCAGACGGGCAGAAGCTATACGTACGACGGCGAGAAGAGATACTTCCAGACGATGCAGCCGTACGTAATACCCTACGGCGAAGAGTTTACCGTAGACCTTAGAAAGTACTCCGCACCCGGCGGTCAGTACGCTCAGGGCAGCATAATAATTCCCGACGGGTTTAAGTACGAAATAGCCGACGTAACGCAGCCCGAAAACGGCAAGTTCACCGAAACGGAGGAAAAAGGCGTTTACACCTATACCCCCGACTCTAAAAAGAAAAACCTCAATTCCGGCAAAATTCTCATAACCTTGAAGATAACTAAGGACGACGGCTCGTTCGAGGTTGACGACGTAGACCTCGTACTGGAATTCCAGCAGTCGCACGAAAGCAATAAGATGACGCTTGAAAGAACGACCTACACCTACACCGCCGAAACGATGTACAAGGACGCGGTTGAAGCCTATGAAAAGGGATTCAAGGGCTATGAGACGGTCGTCGAGCAGAACCAGTTCAACCCCACGCAGAACTGCAATACGGATATATGGTTCTATCCAGTTGCCGAAAAGCCTTCGCGTCCCGACGCTCCCGATAAGTATTTCTTCCACGATAATAATATCGAGGTTATAGACGGCAAGCTTTATTTCGACGGGGACGGCAAATACCGCGTGTATCTTCGCGGCAGGAACAACTGTGCGCTCTACTTCTCTCTGGACGGCAAAGATTACAACCTGGGCGCGAAGATTACCCAAGACACCCCCGTCTACGGTAATGCCACGGCAGACTTCCGCACTAACGCCCCCGAAACTTATTTCGATATACAATTCAACGAAGGCAAAGTCAACGTTACCCTATACGTAAACGGCGGCGGCACCAAGGAATTTACGCTTAAGCTCAAAGAGGGCAAAAAGGAAATTGAAAACTGGCTGTATATAAAGGAAGTGCTTATCGTAGAGCCGAGCGTCCGCAGCTTTATCGGCGTAGGTATGACGCAATGGACGCAGGCGATGTTCACAATTGAGGAAACGTATTACAAATCAGACGACAAGACGACGGTAAACAGCCCAAGTGACGAAGGCTATTCGTACACCAAGACGACTTACAAGGACTATCAAGGCAAGCCCGTTGCGTATACCACAAATAAGAACGGAAAGACGGAATATTTCAAACAGAGCGGCGAAAAAATCGATGCTAAGGTATTTTCGGAAATGACCGAATCCAAGCTGATGCCTCCCACCTCCGCCAATTACGTAAACGCCTACAGAAGCTCCTACGAATTCAAATCCGAATTCACAAGCGAGTATTTCTACAAGAGAAATTATAGTTACGACTATAAAGATAACGTTTCCGTGCCTAGCGAGGGAGTAACCTTAACCAATTCGAATTACTCCGCACCGCCCAAGGGTTGGGGTTGGGGCAACTTCCCTATCGAAAATCTGACAGACGGCAAAGCAAATACGTATATTCATACCAGCTGGAAGGTTTCTGCAAGCAAGCCCCTGGATATGACGTTTGACCTTAGCGAAGAAAGAAATATCAACAGAATTACTTTCCAATGCCGCAACAACAACGGTATGCTGGAAACGCCCAAAGCGTTTACTGTTGAAGGCAGTTTGGACGGGAACACGTGGTTCAACGTTGCCGAGTTTACCGACGCTCCCAGAAACGGCAATCAGGTTAACGCCGATTTCTCCGAAACCACGTTGCGTTATTGCAGGATTAAAATAAGTGCGGCGCATCAGAATAACGGAGATTATTATATCGTACTCGGTCAAATTACGTTTACGCATTCGACCGAAGTGCTGGGCGGCAAACATTATACACCCGATAACGAAATGTTTACCTTCAAGGGCAAATGGAGCGGCATGCAGACGGCTTCCTCGTTCGGTCACGTAGCGATAGGCGCAAGCGGCGCAAAGATGACCTTCGAGTTCACGGGCACGAGAATCGCTCTCCTCTCCTCCAACGCGTACGGCAAGAATTTCAAGGTGTATATCGACGGCAAAAAGGTCGACTCTATTGCACTTAAAGAGGACTCCTCCCCTTACGGCGTATCGTATATGAGCGGCAAGCTTGCGCAGGGCAAGCACAAGGTCGTGGTGAAATTGACCGGCAAATCTACCATTGACTCGGTAGTAACCTTTGACGAAGGCGAGTAAAGCCAAACAAAAATGAGGGCGCAACGCGGTTTTCCGCGTTGCGCCTTATGCTTTAATAAATTTATTAAACCGTTTCAAAAGTAATTGACAAAGAAAAATATATTTAGTAAAATAATAAAGCTGTTTGAAAGAGCAGTAAATAAACGCACCGTTAGCTCAACTGGATAGAGCGTTGGTCTACGGAACCAAAGGCTAGGGATTCGAATTCCTTACGGTGCACCACGAAACCGCCCAAGGCTTTTGCCTTAGGCGGTTTTGTTATGCCGTAAGATATGAAAATCCCTACGGATTCGCCCGTCTGCCATAGGCAGCCGCACGGAGCGAAGCGTAGTATTTCCTTACGGTGCACCAATAACTGATTATTTTTTACAATAAAAAAGCCGAATTTACTGTAAAAAGTAATTCGACTATTCTACGCTAAATTGAAATTTAAAAACTATACTTTGACCTTAACTTCAACTACTTTTATGCCCGACGCTTTTATTGCGTTTTCTGTTCCGCAATAAACAATATTTCCAAATTTTTTATCGTTTTCAATTTTTACGATGACATCGTAGTTTTTACAGTTCTTTTCATATAAATTATAATAGTATTCACAATCATCTTTAGTCTTTGGTCTGCAAAAATAAATATATTCATTTTCATCTTCATCTTTAATTGCATATCCGCCCCAAGCGGTTTGAGAGTCAGTAAAGCAAGTTGTATATCCTGCATTCTCTAAATTGGTTTGAATTTCTTCGTTTGTTGGATAATATGTTCCGTTTTTATCATCACTGCAAGCCGTTAACATCAGGGTTAAAATAGCTATTATGCAGGCCACTATTGTTATAAATGCTTTTTTCATTAAAAAATTCCTCCGCTAAATTACTGTTTATCGTACAACTATTGCAAATACGATTATCACCGCGCCGAGCACGACGAGAATTGCGCCGAGCAAACGGTTCAACGTTTTGGGGTTTACCTTGTTTGCGATAATTGCGGCTATCTGCGCCCAGATAAACGTAAAGCCCACGCACAGCCCCAGAACAAGCCAATCCGGCCGCTCACCGCCTATTAAAAAGTGCGAAAGGGCGCCTGTAAGCGCGGTGAAAGTCATAATAAATACGCTTGTGCCGATTGCCGTTTTCAACTCGAACCCGAGCACTACGGTAAGAATAATGAGCATCATCATTCCGCCGCCCGCACCGACGAAGCCGCACACGAACCCGATTAGCGCTCCGCCTATTACCGAGCCCGTTATGCGCCTTGCTTTTGACACCGAAAGCATCTTTTCCTTGGTAGTCATTAAGGGGCGCACGAGGAATCTGATTCCCATTATAACGGTTATTATTGCGGAAACGTTGCCCATTGCGGTTGACGGCACGAGGCTTGAAATATAGCTGCCCAGCACCGTAAAGGCGAGTACGCACGCCATCATTATAGAACCGTTTTTAACGTCTATATTCTTGTTCCGTCCGTACGTAATTGCCGAAACGGCGCTTGCAAGCACGTCGGAAGCAAGGGCGATGCCCACCGCCATATTAAAGTCGAGCCCCAAAAACACGGTGAGCATAGGCGCGATTACCGCCGCCGCGCTCATACCTGCAAAGCCCGTTCCTAAACCCGCCCCCATACCTGCAAAAAAGGTTACGAGGATAATTATAAAAGTTTCCATAGCCGTGCGACAAATAATCGGTTATTTGTTGTCGTTTTCATTCGTATCGTCCGCGGTTTGCGCACCTTCCGTGCCGTCCGCGCCGCCGTCGGTTTGCGCAGCCTTCTGCCTCTTTTTGAAAATTTTGCTGCGGAACAAAGCGACGTTCAGCGCGACGCCGTACACTACGACTATCGCAAGGGTTATACACGACTCTACCATACCCTTTGCCGCATATTCGGCAAGGAACATAAGCGGTACGCCCAACACCATTGCGGGCAGGTTCTGGAAAACCAAATTTTCGCTTGCGGGTGTTTTATAGCTTCCGTCGATTTCACGAAGCAGTATCATACCCGTGCTCGCCGTGCCCGTAAGCATGCCGAACATTGCCAAAAACTGCTCGTGTCTGTATGCGGGGAAAAGATTTTTGCAGACGAAGAAAACGTAGAAGAACGTGCCAAGACCGCCCAGAACCGCTAAAATTACAAGTACCCACCAATGGTTATTGAGAAGCGGTATCTGAATTGCGGCAACGCCCGCAACTATCATCATATCGAATGCGAAACCGCCTATTCGCGCCATCATAAAGTTGTTGACTATCTTTTTCTTTATAAAGCCCTTGGCTTCAAGCTTGTTTACAACAGCCTTTACGGGAATGGTCAAAAGCACGCCTATAAGGAAATTGAAGCCGAAAAGGACGTTCTTTAAAAAGGGAATCAACGTGCCCAGACCCCACATAATGACGTAGGATACGGCATAGATTGCAAACACTATCGCAACCTGCACGGTGAACTTGTCCAAAGAGGCAACGTGGGGGATTTCGTTCTCGTCCTCGTAATCTAACAGAGTATTTTTCTCCTCTTCGCTCTTAACTTTGACGATACCCTTGCGGCGCAGTACGTTTATATATATTACGCCGACGATACACGCGACCAAAAAGCCGATTGCCGCAATGGTAAGACCGAAGTTGCCGCCGCCTTCCATACCGTATTCGGGTTTAGAGAAGATATTGCCGTAATTGAGCGCCTGCCCCGTACCCTGACCGAAACCGAAGGCAAGCAGTATGCCCGACGCGTCGATAAGCCCCGAAACGTGTAAAACCTCGACGCACAGAAGCGTTACCACAAGACCGATAATTACCTGCACGAAATAGCCGCTTACCGTCGTAATGCCGGTATTCACCACTTCGCCCACCCTCTGCTTGGTAAGCTTCTTTTTGTTGGTGCGCATACCCATAGCAACAAAGCCTATGCCGAGGCAATGATACGTGATGATTTCGAGCACGTTCATGCCCTGGTGCATACCTGCCTCCGCCTGCGGATAGAACAAATCGAAAAGGTACTTATGGTCTACGCAGTAGTAAACTATGGTCGAAATTATAAGCAGAATGATGCCGCCCAGAACCGAGCTGGGAATAAGCGACTTGTTCAAAAAGGGAATAAATCGCTTTAAGATATTCGTGAGCAGCAACGCCGCCAACAGAATGGCGATTATTATTATAAACGCCCATGTGCTAAATGCTGATGAATCCATTTTAATTCTCCTTTGTATCTCCGCCGTCCGTCTGCCGCAAACCGTCGAATATATGAACGTATTTGACGGCGCAAAAACGCTTATTTCCTTTAACCTGCAAAATTTTGTCCTGGTAGTAAAAATTGAATTTCTTCTTACCGACCATAGTCAACGCCGTAATTTCCGTCAACGGAAACGACTGTGCGCTATCGCCGTTATAAATTTTAAGGCTGTCTTTGTCGATACTCACTCTGTTGCCGTCAAGCTTTTTCTTCTTTTTTAATTTAACGCTTTCGCGGAACAGGATGCTGTCGTCCTCAATCCGTAAACCTTCCTCAACCGATTTAACTATTTCCTTTCTCTCCCACTCGTACCAATCGTAAATACGCCCGAAGCCCGCAACCGCAGGGGATATCGAAAGCTTTTCGGTGTAAGAAGCTTCCGTGCCGCATTGTCTGCATCTGAATTTGTATTTATGCGATACTATTGTGGAAACGCCGCGGCAAACTGGGCACATATACAGTGCGCGTTCGATAAATTCCGCGCGCTTTCTGCTGCGGAAAGCTACGCCCGTATCGGCGTCGTTTACATAAAGCTCTTCCTTAATTAAACCGAAAAGCTGTTCGTTGCTCAGCGCCGCAAGCTCTTCAACGGAAACTATTATGCGCACTCCGCCCGAGGCGCGACCTTTTCTTATCGAACGTCCCCAGCGCGGGTCGGTTCCGTATCCGCCGCAGACGTTGTAGATTACAAGGGGCACTTTCAGCCGCTTTGCAAGCTTTGCTATTGCGTCGGTCATCTCCCACTGACCGCCCGAAATCGTGCGGTTGCCCTCGGGGAAAATCCCTACCGCTCCGCCTTCCTTTATTACCTTTAATACGCCCATCATCGCGGCTACGTCGCACAAAGACTTGCTTTTGGGAATGGGTGCAACCAGATATTTTATAAGAGGCGAAACTTTAAGATTGAACAAATCGTCGGAGGCTACGAAATAAACGGGAAAACGGAAGGACAGTGAAAGCAAAAAAGGGTCCATTGTAGTCTGATGGTTGGATATTATCAGATATGCACCCTTTTCAAGCCCGCTAGGCTGTGCTTTAAAATTGTACCTCAGTCTGAAATATAAACGCAAAACGGGGCGCAACAAAGCGAATACCCTTGCGTGCCTACGCTTCGTCCAGGCCGATTTCTTCTTTCGTTTCAAAGTTGCCTCTTTATCAT
>CAMWWA010000067.1 GCA_947177825.1 uncultured Clostridia bacterium | reverse complement strand
CTCACCGGCAGCCGCCGCAGGTCTTGCAGTTGCCGCTGCACTTTTTAATCTGCCTGCCCGTCGCGGTGTACATTTCGCCGCAGAACGACCTTTCCGCCGCAGCGCCGCAGTCGGGGCATTTAACTTCGTCTGTGTATTTCTTCACCAGCTCGTCAAACGATTTGCCGCACTTCGGGCAGCGGTATTGCAAAATGGGCATATTATTTTTTCTTCCTGTTCTTTTTCTGCTTTTTGCTTTTGCGGCGGAAAACCGGCTTGGATTTAAGCATTATTACGGCTATTGCCGCCGTCAGGGCGAGCGCGCACGCAATTACTATCCAGAACCATACGGTGGAGGTTTCGCCGTGGAACGCCTGAAAGGGCACGGGCATATTCATACCCCAGAAGCCCGCAATCATGGTGGGAATGGCAAGCAGAATGGTGATAATGGTCAGCTTTTTCATCGAGTCGTTGGCGTTGTTGGATATGACCGAACCGTAGGCGTCCATCGAAACGGTGAGCGTGTCTTTATAGATTTTACACATTTCAATCGCCTGGTTGCACTCGATTACAAGGTCGTCGTATATATCGTAGTAATCCTCGCGCGCGGTAACGTGCCCGACCTTTGCAAGCTTTTCGTGCACCTTGGCGTTGGAGTTTAACGAAGTCGAAAAGTATACCAGCGAATTTTCAAGCTCTAAAAGCTGTAAAATGTCGTCGTTTTTCAGATTGGTGCCCAGCTCCGCCTGTACGCGCTGGCTGCGCCTGTCAATCTGTTTAAGGCAGTACAAAAAGCGCTTGGCGTTGCCCAGCATAAAGTGCAAAATAAACTGCACTGGGTCGTCGCATCTGACCTTGGTGCGCCCCGTGATAAAGTCCTTTAAAACGGGGTTGCCCTTCAGGCAGACCGTCATAATACAGTTTTCGTTATAGATAACCGCAAGGGGCAGGGTGGAGTAGGAGTCGCCCGCGTCGCTTTCCTCTATTACGGGACAGTCGACGACGAACAGCGAACAGCCCTCGTCAAACTCCGTACGCGCCCTTTCCTCCTCGTCGAGGGCGGCTTTAATCATATCTTCGGGTATGCCCGTCTGGGCTGCAACCTTTTCAACCTCGCCGTCGGTGGGGCTGACCATATCTACCCAGCAAAGGGGCGCAAAATCTTCGCTCTGCGTAAGCGCCGCGTTTTCGTCCGCGATAAAGTATTTAACCATAATAGCTATCCAATAAATATTATAATCTATATTCAACCCGTTTGCAACTTATTTCCGCGGTAAAAAGCAAAGCCGCCGCGCACGGTGTGCGCGGCGGCGTATATATATTTTGCGGTTTTATCAGATGACGACTTTGCCCTCTATGTAGCTGACGAATATACCCTCTACGTCGTGCAGGGCGGTGAAGTGGGAGATAAGCTCCTCGGGCGTTGCAATCTTGAAGCAGTTAGCCTCGAAATAGCTTTTCAGCGCTGAGAAGAATTTCTTGTCGCCCATAGCCGTGCGCACCGATTCGCACATCAGTATGCCCTTGTTGTAGGCGATATTTATGTACTCGTAGTCGCTTGCAAAGTCCTTAAGATTTCTCGTCATTGCGGTATCCGCCTTGCCGAAAATCTGGTTATATACCGAATAGTACGCCCTGTACGCCTTTATTGCCGAGCCGAGAGCGCCCGTACGGGTAAAGCCGTAGGCGGGATAATTTTCAAAGAAGCATACCGTGGAGTAGTCGGCAAGCCCCTCGTCCTGCCAGGCGCAGTTGACCTGGTCGCTGCCCACCATTGCGTACCACCACTGGTGCGCGTTTTCGTGCGCTATGGTATATATTGCGTCGCTCTCCTCCAGCGCGCTGTTTATCATCGTAAGCGCGGGGTATTCCATACCGCTCACCGAAAGGGGAGTGAATACGACGGAAAGGGTGGGGTAGGCGTACTTGCCGAAGGTGTCCGAAAAATATGCAAGGCTTTCGCACGCGGCGTCAAGCTGGCGCTTGGGCTCGGCTTCGCCGCAGTAGTATAAGGTTACCTCGCAGCCGGCGCTTTCGCGCTTTACCGTCTTGAACTCGTCGGATAAAACGGCGGCAAAGTCACGCGCGTTTTTCAGCTCGTAGCGCGCCGTGGTAACCTCGCCCGCGGTGGTGCATTCAACCTGCTTTCCGCTGGTAGCCGCCGTATATTGCCTGGGTAAGGTCAGCGTAACGTCGTAATCGGCGCATTCCGAAACGAACGGGTCGCCGCAGCTATAGTAGGGCGTCTGCACGAAACCTTCCTGCGAATATGCGCAGAGGACGGGGTAGAAATTGCCCAGGTTTACAGTGCTTTCGGTCACGCCCGTGCGGTGGTTAACCTGCGCTAAATTCAGCGTGTAGGTTATGGTGACTTTCACCGTATCGTCGGGATATACCGGCTCGTTCAAAGTCACGTTAAGGATATTTTCGTCCTCGCCCGTCACTTCCCAGCTTGCGCAGCCCTCGACCTTTTCAACGCTCTCTCCGCCGTAGCTCGCGCCTGCATAGTACGCCTTGGCGTCCGCATCGGTAAGGGGCTTATACTGTGCGCCCTCGCGGTAAGCGTTGCCCCACAGGTTAAACTGCAGGTCGCGGATTTCGTTATCCGTGGAGTTGAAATAGGTGAAGTCCGCAGTGCCCTTAAGGGTGCGTTCGTTCTCGTCGTAAGCCGCCGTAATGACGTACTTCGACCTGTCGGTTTGCTGCTTGTGGCAGGCTGCCAGAGGTAGGGCGGCAAGGGTGAGCGCCGCCGCTGCAAAAATCGCTAACTTTTTCATAGTTTTAAGTTATGTCGCCGCCTCCGCTTATAGAACGCCAAAATGTAACTTTTTTCGCACTGAAAAAATAGTATGTAGAGTATATGAAAATTTGCGTGGTAACGGACAGACGAAAACAACTCTCCGTGCGCCTGCCCCCCTGCGACGTGGTGTTGTTCGGGTTCGGCACGCTCGGGTTGGTCGATTACGAAAGCGAACTCAGCGGTAAGACCGAAAAATTCGAAACGGCGGCAAAGCTTTCGCACGCCGCCAAATGCGGCGTGCTCTGCGGCTGCATTACCGATAGCCGCGGCCTGATGCGCAAGTCCGTTGCCGTCGCTTCCAACGGCAAGCTTTTGGGCATATCCGATATGCTAAACGTTCTGGACGGGGAGGAATACAAGAGCGGCGCTAACGTGGGCGTGTACACCATAGGCGGCTATAAAGTCGGGCTGTGTATAGATAACGATTTGTATTTTCCCGACTGCGTAAAGGCGTGCGCAATGTGCGGCTGTAACCTGCTTGCCGTTCACGCGGAGGACGTCACCGACGGAATACCCCCTCTTTTAATACGCGCGTACGCATACCTGTACGGTATGCCCGTCGTGCTGTGCGGAGGCGGCACCGCGTATTTTGCAGATATTTCGGGCGTAATAGCAAGCTCCAACCAGGACGTGGCCGTGTTCGAAACGTCGCCCAAAAACTGTTACCGCAAGGTAACTTCGCGCGTGCGCGGACTTTTTACCGATTCAACCGCGGACTTCTGAACAGGCGGCGAAATATTGCCCTTAATCGCTTGTTTTTTTCGGGCGGTTATTGTATAATGTAAAAGCAAAATTATCGTTCGGAGCAAACAGGCTATGTTCAGTATGACGGGCTACGGCAGAGGCGAATACAAAGAGGGCGGTTTAGAGATTACCGCCGAGATTAAGACGGTAAACAACCGCTATCTGGATATCTCGGTAAAGTGCCCCAAAATTTTAACCGCGTGCGAGGAGATTATCCGCTCGCTTATAAGGGAAAAACTTACGCGCGGACACGCCGACGTCTTTATATCCGTGACGGACAAGCGCGAGAGGGCGAAGAGCCTTTACCTCGATATCGAGGCGGCGCGCGCCTACGTCGAAAGCGCCAAGGCGATTAAAGCCGCGTTTCCCGAGCTTGCGGACGACTTTACCGTTTCATCGCTTATGAGGCAGAGCGACGTACTTAAACAGGAAGAGGTTAACTCCGCGGACGACCAGCTTATAGAGGGCTTGAAAACCGCGGTGAACTGCGCGCTGGACAAGCTGAACGCCATGCGCGAGGTCGAGGGCAAAAAGCTTGCCGCGGACATGCTGGCAAGAGTGGACACCATAGAAAAATCGGTTAAAAAGGTTGCCGAGCGCGCTCCGCTGGTCGCCGCCGATTACAAAAAGAAGCTGGAAGAGAAGATACGGCTTTACACTCAAAACGTCTATCCCGACGAGGGCAGGCTGCTTACCGAGGTTGCCGTGTTTGCCGACAAGAGCAACATAGACGAGGAGCTTACCCGTCTCGGCTCGCACATAGCGCAGTTCAGGGAAATTGCAAAGGAAAAGCTTGTGGGCAGAAAGCTGGATTTCCTCGTTCAGGAATTCAACAGGGAAACCAACACTATTTGCTCCAAGTCAAACGACATAACCATAACCAAGCTCGGGCTTGAATTAAAGAACGAGATAGAAAAAATAAGGGAACAGGTGCAGAACGTTGAGTAAAGGTAAACTTGTGGTTATAAGCGGACCTTCGGGCGTCGGCAAGGGCACGATTGTAAAGGAGCTTTTAAAGCTGCGCCCCAACGCCTCGCTTTCGATATCCTGCACGACGCGCGCGCCGCGTCAGGGTGAAGTAGAGGGCGAAAGCTATTTCTTTTTGACGAAGGACGCTTTCGAAAAGGCGATAGCCGAAGGCGGCTTTCTGGAATATTCGGAGCATTTCGACAACTACTACGGCACGCCCAAGGCGTTTGTGGAAAGCAAGCTGGAAAGCGGCGACGTCATTCTGGAAATAGAGGTGGACGGCGCGTTGAACGTAAAGAGGGTTATGCCGCAAGCCGTGCTTATAATGATTGCCCCTCCCGACAGGGAAACACTTTACGCGCGTTTGAAGGGGCGCGGCACCGAGGGCGAGGACGTAATCGCCCGGAGAATGGACAGGGCGGACTACGAACTGGGCAAGAGCCCCCTGTACGACTACGTAATAATAAACGACGACCTTAAGACTGCGGTCGGGGAAGTTGAGCAAATTTTGGAAAAGGAGAACTGATATATTATGATTAACGTACCTGCGGTAGACAATCTTATCGACAAACTCGGACACGACGGTCAGCCTGCTTCGCGCTACGAACTTTGCGTAGTGGTTGCAAAGCGCGCCCGCCAGCTCATAGAGCGCAACAGCGTAAACAACGTCAACGAAAATCCCGGCAAGCTTAAAGAAATCGCGCTTGCGTGCGAGGAAATCGAGGACGGAAAAATTAAGTCGGTCAAGGACTGATTTAAAGTCCGCGCGCCTGATATCTAGGCGGCGGTGCAAAAGAAGAAGGCTTTTGAATATTTCGGCGATACCATCGCCGAAATATGTTTATACGGTTAAAAACAATGTTCGCGCAAGTCATAGTAGACATAGCCCACTCTCAGGTGGACAAGGTTTTCGAATATTCCTGTCCGCCCGAAACGCAGGTGGGGTGCAGGGTAAAGGTGCCGTTCGGCGGCAGGATAATAGAGGGGTTCGTAATCGGATTGAGCGAAACCTCCGCCTTTGCCGCGGAAAAAATCAAGCCCGTCACCTCGGTCTACGACGAACTTCCCGCACTCGTTCCCGAGTGCTTCTCGCTGATGGAAAATATTGCGGAGCGTTACCGCGTGCCCAAGGCCGCGTCGCTCCGTCTGTTTCTTCCGTCCGAAATGCGCCTTGGCAAGGTCAACGAAACTTATATAAAGAGGATTAAGTTTACGGGCGTCGAGCCCGTCCTTTCCAAAGCCGCCAAAAAGCAGGCGGAGGCGCTGGCGGAGCTGAAGGAAAAGGGCGACTGCGAATACGTGCCGCTCACCAAAAGTTACGGAAGCGGCGCGGTCAACGCCCTGGTCGAAAAGGGCGCGGCGGAAATTTATAAAATCAAGCGCAACCGCACCCCCGCGTATGCCGAGGGCGACGCAAGCGTGAAGGTGCTTACGCCCGACCAGCGCGGCGCGGTGGAATATATCGAAAATTCGCCCCTGCGCGTCAACCTCATTCACGGCGTTACGGGCAGCGGCAAAACCGAAATTTATTTAAACATAATCGCCGACAAATTAAAGGAGGGCAAGAGCGCCATTTTCCTCGTGCCCGAAATATCCTTAACGCCGCAGATGCTTGCCCAGCTCCGCGCGCGGTTCGGCGGTCAGGCGGCAATTCTGCACAGCGGACTTTCCGCGGGCGAGCGCTTTGACGAGTGGTGGCGGCTGCGCTCGGGCGAGGCTAAAATAGCGATAGGCGCGCGCTCCGCAATCTTCGCGCCGCTTGAAAATATAGGCGCCATTATAATTGACGAGGAGCACGATTCTTCCTACCGCTCGGAGACCGCACCCAGGTATTCGACGGTGGATATTGCCCGTTTAAGGGCGGAATATAACGGCTGCAAGCTCATTTTAGGCAGCGCAACGCCGTCGGTCGAAAGCTATATAGAGGCTACCGAGGGGCGGTACGGGCTGGTCACTTTGACCGAGCGCATAAACGGCAGACCGCTTCCCGAAATAATAATCGCCGATATGCGCAAGGAGGTAAAAAGGGGCAACCCTTCCAACCTGTCGCGCGCGCTCAGGGAGGAGCTGAACGATACCCTTTCCAAGGGCAACCAGGCGATAATATTTATCAACCGCCGCGGCTATTCGCAGACGGTCATTTGCACCGACTGCGGCTACGTTGCCAAGTGCGAAAACTGTGACGTTTCGCTTACATACCACAGCGAGGAAAACTGTTTGAAGTGCCACTACTGCGGCGCCAAGTACCATATGCTTTCCGCCTGCCCCCAGTGCAAGGGCACGCATTTACGATACAGCGGCACGGGCACGCAGAGGGTGGTAGAGGAGCTTTCGCGGCTGTTCCCGTCGGCGCGCATAATAAGAATGGATAACGACACCGTTTCGGGCAAGGACGGGCACTATAAAATATTGAAG
>CAMWWA010000066.1 GCA_947177825.1 uncultured Clostridia bacterium | reverse complement strand
CTTATGGACCATCTCGGTTCCGGCAAGGAGTGGGATTTGGCGAGAAAGGAGGGCGGTTTGATTTTGTTGCCTCCTTACAGCGACGAGAGCGAAGTGCTCTATCAGAACAGACTGGAAGCGTTGAAGGGCACGACGGCGTTCCTTAAAAAGGCTAAGGAAGATTTCGTGGTGCTTGCCGACAGCGACGCGGTGTACAAGCTCGATTACAGCAAGGTAATTGAAGAGCATATCGCGCACAACGCCGATATTACCATGGTATATCACGAGCACGATTGCGGCGACTGCACTTCTTATATAATGCTCGATACCGAAAAGGACGGCAAGGTCAATTCGATTGACATAAACGCAAAGGGCAAGGGCGTAAGAAAGCACTATATCAACGTATTCGTTGCGCGCACTACGTATTTGCTTAACCTGTTGCAGACGGCCATTGCTAGGGGACTTACCAGCTTTTCGAAGGATATAATTCTTCCCGCAATAAAGACGGGTAAGATTTACGGCTATAAGCTCGACGGTTATTACAGCAATATCGACTCCTTACAGTCGTACTACAAGTCGAATATGGATATGCTCGATAAAGCAATCAGGCAGGAAATATTCGGAGACAGAGACGTTTACACAAAGGTAAACGACGCGCCTCCCGCAAAAATCACGGCAACCGCAAAGGTTACCAATTCGCTTATTCACGACGGCTGTCTTATCGAGGGCACGGTTGAAAACTGCATACTTTTCCGCAACGTTGTAGTCGGCGAGGGTACGCACCTTAAAAACTGCATTATAATGAGCGAAAACGTTATCGGCGAGGACTGCAACCTTTCGTATGTAGTAAGCGACAAGGACAGCTCTATATCGGCCGGTGTAACTTTGGCTGGCTGCGAGCAAAAGCCTTACTTCATTAACAAGGGCTCGCGCATCTGAATTTAAAGGCAGAACAGGGGGATAAATAATGGCTGCTTCAACTATCAAAAAGACAACAACGAAAACCACTGCGGAGAAAACGACCGTACCCGCAACCGAAAAGAAAGTGACGAAAACTGCGGCTGTAAAGCCGGAAGATAAAAAGAAAATTCTTTTCGTCGCTTCGGAGGCAACGCCTTTCATACAGACGGGTGGCCTTGCCGAGGTTATAGGCTCGCTTTCAACCGCGCTTGCCAAGACGGGCAAGTTCGACGTAAGAGTCGTAATTCCTCTCTACTCGGATATCAAAAAGGAGTTCAGGGACAAATTTACGTATCTCGGCAATCTGTACGTTCATCTTGCATGGCGTAACCAGTACTGCGGCGTCTTTTCTTACGAAAAGGAAGGGGTAATTTTCTACTTTATCGATAACGAATTTTACTTCAAGCGCCCCGGTTGCTACGGATATTTCGACGACGGTGAAAGGTTTGCGTTCTTCTCGAGAGCGGTACTTGAAATAATGCCTTTCCTCAATTTCTATCCCGAGGTTATGCACTGCCACGACTGGCAGGCTGCGCTTGCCGCAATTTACCTTAAAACGAACTACTGCTTCAGGCAGGAATACCAGTTTATCCGTTCCCTTTTCACAATTCACAACATAGAATATCAGGGGCAGTATTCGCTGGATATCCTGTCGTCGCTGTTCGACATTTACGGAAAATACCAGTACTTGGTCGAGTACAACAATTCCATTAACCTTATGAAGGGCGCAATCGAGGTCAGCGAGCGTTTTTCAACCGTCAGCCCCAAGTATGCCGACGAGATTAAGGACGCTTACTACGCGCACGGTCTTGACCCCATTATAAGGAACAACCAGTTCAAGCTGCGCGGAATTTTAAACGGTATCGACGATAAGGGTTATAATTGCGAGCTTGACAGCCACCTGTTTGCGAATTTCACAGCCGACGACATGTCGGGCAAGGCTGTGTGCAAGAAGGAGCTTCAGAAGATGCTCAATCTTCCCGAAAAGCCCGATACGCCCGTTATATCTATGATTTCGCGTCTCGTTTCGCATAAGGGACTGGACCTTGTAACCAACGTAATAGAGGAAGTTTTGCAGGATGACGTTCAGCTTGTCATTCTCGGCACGGGCGATTACCAGTACGAATCGTATTTCCGCGATTTGGCAAGAAGATATCCCGATAAGGTCAGTGCGAATATCGTATTCAACGGCGACCTTTCCAGAAAAATTTACTCGGGCTCGGATATATTCTTAATGCCTTCCAAGTCCGAACCCTGCGGACTTTCGCAGATGATTGCGTGCAGATACGCAACCGTTCCCATCGTAAGGGAGACGGGCGGTCTTTACGACAGCATCAAACCGCTTGAAAACGGCTATACGTTTGCAAATTACAACGCGCACGATATGCTGTACGTTATAAGAAAAGCGGTAGAAGATTATAAAAACAAAAAAGAATGGGCAAAACTCAGATACAGAGCAGCTACGTCCGATTTCAGCTGGAATAAGTCGGCTAAGGAATACGAGGCTCTGTACTTGGAAATGCTTAAATAATTTTACATTATCAGGAGAATATAATGAGCATTACGGCTATTACCGAAAAGGAAGTCAAGGAGCTTGTAAAGGGTAAACTTTCAAGATACTACGGCGTTGCGCCTACCGAGGCTTCCAAAGAACAACTTTATAGGGCTGTTGTCATGTGCGTAAGAGATATCTTACTCGAAAAGAGACAACATTTCCAAAAAAAGTGCAAAGCAAAGCGTGCAAAAAGGGTTTATTATTTGTGCATGGAGTTCCTTCTGGGACGCTCCCTCAAAAACAGTTTATATAATTTGAGCGCTACCGACGCGTTTGCCAAAGCGGTTGCTTCCTACGGAAGCTCGCTTGAAGAATTGTATGAACTTGAACCCGACGCAGGCTTAGGTAATGGCGGTTTGGGCAGACTTGCGGCGTGCTTTATGGACGCGCTCGCTTCGGGCAATTATCCCGCAATGGGCTATTCGCTCCGCTACGAATACGGACTTTTCAAACAGAAGATAGTCGACGGATGGCAGATGGAGCTTCCCGACGTATGGCTTCCGGGCGGCGAAGTATGGCTTACCCAAAGAACGGATAAATCGTTCATCGTGCGTTTCAACGGCAAAGTTGAGGAGCAGTGGACGGAAAACGGTATGCAGCTTCAATACAAGGACACCCAGGATATCGAAGCGGTTGCCTACGATATGATGGTTTCCGGTAAGGACAGCGAAGCGGTTTCCGTTTTAAGACTTTGGAAGGCAAAGCCCTTGCAGGACTTCAACATGAAGCTTTTCTCGCAGGGTGATTATTATCAGGCTATGACCGAGGATAACGACGCCGAAGTACTTACAAAGGTGCTCTATCCCGCGGATAACCATTTGAACGGTAAGTCTTTAAGACTTAAACAGCAGTATTTCCTGTGCTCGGCGTCAATTCAGAACATAGTCGACGACCACCGTCACAGATACGGCAATTTGAAGGATTTGCCCAAGCTTGCGGCAATTCACTTAAACGATACGCACCCCGCGATGGCAATTCCCGAGCTCATGAGAATACTTATCGACGAGTATTATTATGACTGGGACGACGCGTGGGCAATTACAACCGCAACCTGCGCGTATACCAACCACACCGTACTTGCGGAGGCGCTTGAAACCTGGTCGGAAGACCTGGTTGCCAGAATCGTGCCCAGAATACATTCGATTATCCAGGAAATCAACCGCAGGCTGTGCGAAGAGCTTTGGGATAAATTCCCCGGCGAGTGGGCGAAAATTTCGCGTATGTCGATTATCGAGCACAGCCGCATAAAGATGGCGAACCTTTCGGTTTACGGCGGTCACAGCGTAAACGGCGTTGCGGCGCTGCACAGCGAAATTATAAAGAAATCCGTATTCAAAGATTTCTACGATTTCACGCCCGAAAAATTCGGCAACGTAACCAACGGAATAGCATACAGAAGGTGGCTGTGCCAGTCCAACCCCGAGCTCACTCAGCTTTTGTGCGACTGCATAGGCGACGGCTTCGTACACGACAGTTCGCAGCTTGCCGAATTTAAGAAGTTCGAGGACGATAAAACCGTTTTGAAGCGCCTTGAAGAAATTAAGGCAATCAAGAAAAAGCAGTTCGTTGACTACGCTTTAAAGAAGCAGGGCTTCGTTATAAATCCCGATTCCATTTTCGATACGCAGGCAAAGAGGTTGCACGAGTATAAGCGCCAGCTTCTCAACGTGCTCAATATAATCGACCTGTATCTCGATTTGCAGGATAACCCCGATATGGAAATGCAGCCCAAGACGTTCATTTTCGGCGCAAAGGCAGCTCCCGGTTATTCCATGGCAAAGCAGATTATAAAGCTTATCAACTTCCTTTCCGCGGACATCAAAAAGAATCCCAAGATAAACGAAAAACTCAACGTCGTTTATATGGAAGATTACAACGTTACCATGTCCGAAAAGCTTATGCCGGCTTCCGAAGTGTCGGAGCAGATTTCGCTTGCGGGTAAAGAGGCGAGCGGTACCGGCAATATGAAGTTTATGATTAACGGTGCTTTGACCATAGGTACGCTCGACGGTGCAAACGTTGAAATAGCTCAGGCTGTCGGCGACGAAAATATCTTTATTTTCGGTCTTAAATCCAACGAGGTGGACGACATCTGGCGCGCCGGTTACAGTTCAAGCAAATACTATCACGACTCGCCCAGACTCAGGAGAATTATCGAAGCATTGATAATCGGTTTCAACGGTCAGTCGTTTGCCGATATGGCAAATTATCTGCTCACCGATTCTCCAGTTGCAGACCCTTATATGTGTATGGCGGACTTCGTTTCGTACAGCAGAACGCAGCATCAGATTTCAAAGCTGTACGTAAAGGATAAGATGAAGTGGAATAAAATGTCGCTTAACAACATAGCGGCTGCGGGATTCTTTGCGGCTGACAGAAGCATAAAGGATTATGCGGAAAATATCTGGAACCTCAAACCCGTAAACAAAACCGAAAAATAAGTTTGAATTAAAACAAAAATGCGGAGCCGCTAATCGGCTCCGCATTTTAAATGCACTTTAAAGCTCTATTTATTCTTAGGTAAATAGTCGTAAACGTTTAGCAATTCCTTCTTTTTCTTGCCGTTAGCGCCCGCAACCCCAAGGTCGGCAAATCCGTCCAGACCGTCACCCTGGGTGATTACCGCCAACACGACAAAAATAACCAAAGCCAAAACGGCAAAAGAACAGCAGGCAATATTTTTAATATGTTCTTTTACGTCGTACGAACGCAAAGTCAAAGAAATCAACGTCGCAATAAACGGTATAAGGCTGATTGCGGCAAGTCTGAAAGCCGTCAGGTCCGAAAATATCATACCTAAAATAATTGAGGCTGCAACCAAAACGACAAGTGCAATTTCGCAGATTATGTAATGATTTTGGAAGAAGGTCAGATTCGTAAGCAGGCAGTACAGCCCGAACATGGCTACCAATGCAACAAATACTGCACAGCTCTGCCAAACGGCAGGGTAGGCGCCCAGATATTCGTACATACTGCTTAAAGTAATGCCGCTTGCCGCGGCGTTTATAATGATAGTGGGAATTGAAAGCGATAAGGTTATGTTTTTGCGCAGTATAATAAACATTACCAGCATAAATATAAATATTGCTGCGCCGGCGGTTACGCCTATCCAGTAAGTAAGGTTAAAAAACTGCATTATGTGCATCGTTGCAAAACATAAAAGCAGCGTTATTGCAAATCCTGCCAGCGATATTAAACTTTTTTTGTTGATTATTGCAGTGTTCATATTTGTATTATAACAAAATCCGAAACCGATTTCAAGTTTACAAAAATAATTTTATGCTATATGCCGTGTGCAAACTCAACCGCTGCTTGAACGCGCTTGACATATGGTCGTGTAGTTGGTAAAATTTATTTATGGATATAGCAATTTTGAAGTGGGTTCACCAAGTTTTTCACGACCAGACTTGGCTTAACTATATAATGAAATACGTCACCTATATCGGTGAGTTCGGTGCTGGCGCTATCATTTGCGCAATCGTTCTTCTGATATTCAAAAAGACGCGCTGGGCAGGTGTTGCCGTTGCGTGCGCCTGCGTTCTGGACGTGCTTATAGTAAACGTAATATTAAAGCTCAGCGTTAACCGCGCGCGCCCGTGGCAGACCTATCCCGATTTGGGCTTTCAGGAATTCCATTTATCAATCGGGGTAAGGGAGCCTGCCGATTCGTCATTCCCGTCGGGACATACGGCGGCGCTGTTCGCCGCGGCGGTTGCGCTTACAATGTATTATAAGGTAAAGGGATTGCCTGCAATTGCGGTCGCGCTTTTGGTTGCGATTTCAAGAATATATTTGTGCATGCATTATCCCACCGACGTTCTCGGCGGTATGTTTATCGGCGCGGCGTGCGGCGTCGGCGGATACTTTCTTATGAAGGCGGGCAAAAAGTATGTATGGCCTGAAATCTTAAAGCTCTTTTCAAAAAAGAAGTCCGAAGAAACTCCGCCCGATAAAAATGAAGAGGATACTGAATGATAAAAAAGTAAAAGGTCTAAACAGAATCGATTAGACCTTTTTTATCGTCATATAAGTAAATTATAATTTAATATTTTTAATCCTTAATCACCAGTGTTAGTTTTTTCATATTTAACCATTTCATAAGTTTGCGTTATGTTGTAAGATTCCGAGGAATTGACCACAATAAGATTTTTCTTGCTTATTGTTGCTTTTACGTCCATTTCAAGACCGTTATCAAAACTAATTAACAATCTATAATTATCATTCACCTGTTCCCAAGTACCTTGTCCGTCAGTATAAGCGTACATTTCATTAGCCTTACTATCATAGGTATGTGCAATTAAAGTTCCATCTTCAAAAATATCCAAATCAAATACGCGTTCACCCTCAATTTTCATATCGCCCATTTGGTGAATAAATTTTGTTGTTTTCCAAGAACCGCATAAAGTTTCAGTCGTGTTATCGCAAGCGGAAAGCCCAATAACACAACAAATAGCTGTAACAAAAACAAGCAAATAAGTAACAATTTTTCTTTTCATATTAATCTCCTGTATTTAATGT
>CAMWWA010000065.1 GCA_947177825.1 uncultured Clostridia bacterium | reverse complement strand
CGCACCACACCTGCGGATTGTTGCGGCGGTTGAGATATATTTCGTTGTAGATAAACGTTTCGCCTTTTAAGGGCGTCATAGTTCCGAAAATATCGCCGCGCTTATCCATAACGCGCATAAGGCATTCCTCGTAGACGTCCTTGGGCGGCTCCTCGTCCAGCCACACGAAATCGAGCGAACAGCCCTGAAACTTTTCCCTACCCTGGTCGCAGCTTTTAAAGCCCAGCGTGGATATTCCGCCGAAAACGTTTTTGATTTTAATCTGGTCGATAATACCAGACGAGGGCGAATCCTTCCTGCCCGAAAGCATGGTTATTTCCGCAATCCAGCTCTTGGGCAGGTACTTTAAAATCTTGCTCTGCGCAACGTCGCGCTGCACCTGCTGCGAAAGCGAAACCGCCCAGCCGAAGACGTCCTTCCTGTTTTTGCGGTAGGGGTGTATGCCCCGAAGCATCCAGATTGCCTCCACCGCGCCGCACTCGGTCTTGCCCGAGCGGTTGCCCCCGAACACCCAGCGGTTGCGCTTTTTGCACTTGTGAAACGCCATCTGCTTTTTGTGTTTTTTCCTGCCCGAGTTATAGGAGGCAAGCGCGCCCGCGTCCTCCTTACGGCTCTTCAATTCCCTGTCAATCCGCGCAATGCGGCTGAGTATTTCTTCTCTATTCATAGACCTTTTATGACAAAATCTGTGTAAATTCCCGACTTGATATATCTTATAATTCGTAAGTATGAAACGCTTTACGGTTTTGCTGATATGCATAATGCTTGCCGCGTTCGCAGCCGCGCCGCAGTCCGTATTCGCCGCCGAATCACACTACGCGAGGGCGGCGACACGCACCGCCTATTTCTTTACCGAAAAGAATACGGCGACGTCAATTTTTGCAGTGCCCTACACCTACTGCGTGGAGGTCATACGCGACGACGGCGACTGGTATTACGTGCGCTACGCAAGCGACACGGGCATATACAAGGCGCTTTACGGTTACTGCCGCAAGGACGATTTTACGCTGGAAAGCGGCACGCCCGGCGTGACGTACCTTTACAAGACGGTCACAGTAAACTACATGGTAAACAATAACAATTCAACGCTGCCCGTTTTAAGCCAGATTGCCGTGGAAGCGGCATATTACGGCACCTATTATTCGGGCGCAACCGTATATTCCTACGTGTATTGCCAGGGTTCGTTCGGGTATATCGAGGGGGCAAACGACGACTACCCCCTTAACCTGACCGAGGAAAAGCCGACGGAAGGCGACGATAACCGGGGCGGAAGCGATAAAAACAATGGCGGCTTTAACGTGGGCGCGATAGTCGCGATAGTCATTCTTGCGGTACTCGTTGCCGTAATTCTGATTATCTATTTCGCGACAAGAAAGCCCAGGAAAGAGGGCTGAAAATCACCGCGTCAGTCCGGCGCGGGACTTATCAAACACTGATACGCGCACAGGATTTTGTAGGCGCTTTGGCTGCCCGAAAGCAGTCCGCCCGACCTGCGCGCAAACTTGACGGCGGCGCGGTGAATTTCCCTTTTATCCGCACCCACGGGACCGGTACGCATTGCCGCGTAACGCTTTAACGTAAGCTTGTCCCTTTCCGTCATCGCCCCCAAAATTCCGTTCAGCCGCGCCCACAGATTGCTAAGCTCCGACTTGACCTCAACAACCGAAGCAATTTTTTCTGCGTAGCGCACGCACCCCGAAAACGCGTCCTCCCCCGCCGCAAGCGCCAGCCGCGTTATTAAGTTGTCAAGCGCTCTATTAAGGCTGTCCGCCGAATAATAGAACCTTAACAGTTTCTTTATTTTCACTTCCGCCCTCCCGAAAAAAAACAAACGCAAACATTTGTTCGCTATTGTAGTTTTATTATAACCACTAAATATGACAGAAATGGTACAAATAAAAAAATTTCGGGGCATAAATTTATTTTTTTGAGTAAAAAATTTGTGAGTTATCACCTAAAACGCATTTAAAAGTCGGGCGTTAAATCCTTTACAAGCTAATTAAATGGTGATATAATTTTTATTGTGAAAGCAAACAGGTTATTTACAATCGCGCTGGCATCGGTTTGCGGCGCGGCAATAATGTCGGTAGGCGGCGCGTTTGCCGCGGAAGGTAACCAAACTTACTATCCGCAGGATTTCGAGCGTACTCTCACTTTCGAAGCACCGTTACGCGACTACGCTATCAGCGGCGATACTTACGCTTTTGCTTACGGCACGTCTATCCGCATACTCTCCACTGACGAAAGCGGCGAAAGACAGCTCGTGCCCTACGTTCACACTTCCGAGCTTGCGGCTCTCGATTACGACGAAAAGGGCAACCTGTACTTAAAGGATATAATGGACGGGACCTACCTCTACTCTTCGCCCAAGCCCGCACTTGCCGAGGAAGGACACGAGTTCCAGAAGCTTTCACGCTCGAGAATAGATTTAAACGAGGAAGTTTTCTATACCTTAAATAACGAAGGCGTGCTTACCTACTGGAACGAAGGCAACGACACGCAGGTCGGCGACGGATATTCTTTACTGAAGGAATACGGCGGCGCGATATACGCGGTAAAGGACAACGTTCCGCACAAAATAACCGAAAGCACGGCGGAAGCAATCAGCCTTTCGTACACCGATTTCAACGGCGCAAAAAATATATATTCGGGCGACACGAAGTCCAAGCTGGAAAGCGTGAGCGACAGAGTCGAAACGGCGCAGATTATAAAGGACGCCTACTATACGCAGATTAACGCGGAAGTGATAGGCGAAAAGTTCACTCCCGTGCGCACCCAGAAGACGACGGGCAACACCCCCTGTCTTATACTGTGCGAAAGCGGCAACGCCTCTGTCGTATCCATCGGCGGCGACTGCTATGTGACCGCGACGGAAAACCTTACCGAACGCGCGTACTGCCAATCCAACACCGACGGCAAGACCTATTACGCAATCGAGGAAGTCGGCGTTTACACCTGCCCCTTTATGAGCGACAGCACATTTATAACAACCTTGCCCAGCGGCGCGACTCACGAGGTTACCGTACTTGAAAAATTCGTACACACCGTTTTAAGCACGGAGTTTTGCAAGATAAGCTTTAAACAGGACGGCGAAACGGTGACGGGCTACGTTGCGGCAAGCTTCCTTACCCCTTACCAGTTTTCCGCCGAGGATTTCAAACCGACCGAGGGCGGCGACAAGGACTTCGATTACCGCACAAACGTCGTTTCGGTCGTCCTTGCGGTGCTAATCGTCGGGCTGGTTCTCATAGCCGTGCTGTATATCACGATAGCGGGAAAAAAGCGCGACAAGAATTCAAGGGGTAAAAGGAAAAAGCACAGAAACCAACCCGACTACGACGATTACGACGACGATTAAAAAGCAATTATTAAAGCCGTGCGCAAAGAGCGCACGGCTTAATTTTTTTTGCCGCGGACGGCGCGGTCAGCGGAAGAATTTGGTCACCCCAAAAATTTGACATAGCGCGTGACATTATATATAATTATATTGCTATGGCAATGACGATGAGCAAACTCAAATTTAACTTCGACTTAAAGCGCGTCGTGGCGATAAGCTTAAAGGTATGCGCCGCGGTTGCGGCGGTGTGCGCGCTGCTTTTAACCTTTACCGTCGGGGACTATTACATATTCAACAGAATAGGCGAATACGGCTTTTTCTTCTGCTTAAGCCAGTGGATTAAAAAGGCTGGACTTTTACTTATAATCGCGGCGGTGTTCTTCAATTGCAGGAGCTGTGCGGACGCGGTGAAATACGTTCTGCCCCTATTCCTCATTTTAAGCAGCTGCCTGTTCGGCAATTTCTTCGACGTGGTTCCTGCCGCCGATACGAACGCGCAGGAAATATACAACTCGATAAATTTGCACTTCCCCAAGTGGCTGAATATCACGCTGTTCTCTTTGCAGAATATTGCGTATGCCGCCTGCTGCGGACTGCTGATTGCGCGCGACGGCTTTAAGGTGAGCGGCAAGTCGTTCATATGCCTGCCCTTCGCCTTCCTTGCGGCAATGCCCCTAAACCTGTTCGAAAACTTTTTCGATATAACCAGGATACCGGGAAACAGCTTTCTGCGCTTCCGCAATTTCACTCTCTGGCACTTCTTTGCGCTGTGCATACTTGCAGGCTCGACGATAGGGCTTTACTACTTCCTGAAAAACAAGACGCGCGAACAGCAGGACAAATACCTTGCGTTTATCGCGGTGACGCTTTTGCTTCAATACCACAGCAAGGACAGCGTGGTTATGGGCGACGGCTACAACGTTTATTACACCGTATTCGCCTGCCTGCCGCTGTTTATCTGCAACATAGGCGTGTACGTTGCAAGCATTTCGGTCATATTCAAAAAGCGCGTGCTGTACGCAATTGCGTTCTTTATCCACGCTGTGGGCGCGCTTACCGTGTTCATCTACTTCGGCAAGGACGAGATGAGCAACTACGGAATTTTCTGCAGCTACTCCATTCTGTATTTCTGCTTAACGCACTGCCTGCTGTTTGCACTGTGCGTTCTGCCGACGGCGCTGGGGCACTATAAATTCAGGATTAAGGACTGCATTATACCGCTTATCTACTACTGCGTGGTGATTATTCTTGCGGCGGTTGCAAGCGCGCTGGTTACCGACTTTTTGACGGGGCTGGGACTTAAAGTAGGCTCGGCGCCGACAGACGATATGACGCCGCCCAACTACGCGTTCACGCAGGTCTGCCCCCTGCCCATCGAGATACCCAACCTCATTCCTCTCGGCGGCGCGTTCAGACACATAAACGTGTTCTACGTCATTCTGGTCTACATAGCTTACGTATGCCTGTTCTTTGCATTCTTCGGCGCGTACACCGCTTTCCTTGCACTGCGCAAAGAGGTGCTTGCAAAGCTTGCCGAACGCAAAGCAGGCGCAACCGAAGTGCCCGTACCTATATCGTTCGGCGCACAGGCTGAAACCGCGGCAGCGGACGAAACTCAAAGCGCACAGCCCGTAACCGGGCAGCCTCACGAAGAAAAACAGGAAGAAGCCGCAACCGCGGACGAAACCGAATAAAGATTAATAATGAAAAAAGAAGAGGGTTACTCCCTCTTCTTTTTTTTGTTTAGTTGTGTTCCGTGACGGGCTTATGCTCATCCCTGTTTCTTTCCTTGCCGGAAAGCTTAAGACCCCAACCGGTAACGATTGGCGAAATAATGAGCCAGATTGCCGCAAGCGCAACGAGCACGTATATTATTATGGCACCCACGCTGCGGGGACCGCCGAATATCCAGCTTACAAGATTGAAATCGAATATGCCAAACATTCCCCAGTTGAACGCGCCGATAAGCACCAGCACGTAGCTCACGATATTGAAAAATACCATACAAACCTCTCCTTTATTACTCTAAAAGAAGTTTGCGCAGATGACGGTATTTTATGCAAAAAGTCAATTGACCGCGCAATATGCCGCGGTCAATTAGTTTTAAACGGGTCCGCACACACCAAAACCGCGGTGCGCGCGGTGTTTTCGGTTATCTTTACTTTATCCGAAATTTCCACTCCGCATATTATTAAAACGTCGCTTCCGTCGCACACGAGCGGCAGAGCCGCACGCATACTTTGCGGCACTTTTTTGTCGGTGAGATAGTCCGAAAGGCTCTTGCTTCCGCCGCCGAATTTAGTGAATTTGTCGCCGTCGCGCCTGAACCTTACCACGGCGTTTTCGGGTATGCAATCCAAATCGAATTTCAAAACTTTGCAATTTTCGGAAACGCTTTCCGCACTTTCGCCGCAGGCGATAACCAGCGGTTTACCCGCGTATTCACGCGTTTTAATAACCTGTGAAAATGGTGCCTCGTCAGCCTGTAAAACGCCGCCGCGCGTTACGGCAATTCCGCCCTCCTCCTTGACGGCGGTCAGCCCCAAAAACTCGAACCTCTTGCCGTTCTCGGCCGACTGCAGTAAAAACAGCTTTTCGAACTGTTCGGAGGTATAATCTATCTTACCGAATTTCTTTGCAACGATTGCGTGAACGGCGCGCTTGAAAATAACGCGCTCACCGCACGGTTTAATCAAAAATCCGTCTCCGCGGCAAAGTGTAATTTCTTCCGCCTTGCGTGCAAAATATTCCCCGTCCTCGGCGGCAAGGCGCGAAAAATTATAGATATTGCGCGCCGCACCGTGCACCGCCTCTTCCAAAGCAGGCAGAACGTTATGCCTTATTTTATTGCGCGTATAGCCGTCCGAAAGGTTGCTTGCGTCCACCACGAAAGGAATATGGTTGACCTCTATATACTCGTCAATCTGCTCACGCGATATAGATATTAACGGGCGGATAATGCCCAGCGAAAGCTCGTCGGCAATGCCCTTAACGCCTGCAAGAGAAGTGCCCCTTGCAAGGTTGAAAAGCACCGTTTCCGCATTGTCGCTTAGGTGGTGCGCCGTTGCGATAACGTCCGCACCGCCCTCTTCAAGCACTTTCCTATAGCAGTCCAGCCGCCACATGCGCGCGCCGTTCTCGTCCTTAAAACTCCCCCTTTCCGCCTTAAAAAAGCGCAAAGGTATTCCGTTTGCCGCGCAATAATCCTTAACGAAAGCGCTGTCGCGCTCGCTCTCCTCCCCCCTGATGCCGTGGTCGCAGTTGAGCGCACTGACCGTAATGCCGAAGTCGCCCCCGCACTTTTTCAAATAGTGCAGGAGCGCCATACTGTCTCTGCCGCCCGAAACGGCAACGCATATCCGCTTGTTTGCATAGGGTGAAAGATTGACTTGCATTATTTTCTTACCACGCCCGACTTGACCGCCTCTTCCGCAACCGCCTTGGCAACCGCCTCGTGGGCGCGCTTATCGAAGGCGTAGGGCAGAATATAGTCGCGGCTCAATTCCTTATCCGAAACGCAGCCCGCAATGCCGCGCGAAGCCGCCATCATCATCTCGAAGGTTATGGTAGTTGCGCGCACGTCCAGAGCGCCGCGGAACAATCCGGGGAACACCAAAACGTTGTTTATCTGGTTGGGGTATTCCGACGAGCCTGTGCCGTGAATGAACGCGCCCGCCTCCTTTGCGTCCGCAACCGAAATTTCGGGCACGG